>CAYYWR010000151.1:0-4722 GCA_964474145.1 uncultured Syntrophomonadaceae bacterium | reverse complement strand
GGCGAAAACCACCAGGGCAGTCACCCCTGAAAGTAAATCGGGTATAACATTTACCGCAGTCAGGGCAGCAATTACACCTATGGCTACATAAGTAACAAAGCGGTAAGGTATCATTCTGGAGGCATTTCTCTTACCCATTAGCCTGACCAAAACTATTATCAGTAAAAATATACCTGCCGACCTTAACAAAACTGCAGAAGGCTCCATCATCTTTTACCCCCTTAATTTCCTTTATATTGCGGTTCTTCAAATTCAAGTTTTTTCAGCCTGTTTTCCAGGTCAACAATGACCTGGCCGGTAATTTCTGAAGCTTCTTTATACGCTCCCTTAGATTCTTCTTCGCTTACCTGGCTGGAATAAACCCTCAAGGTGCCCTGAACATTTCTTAAACCTGCTATGGTTTGTTTTAGCTTTGAGTCAACCGTCACTGCTGTAAACCTCCTTGACTATTTCATTTTTCAGTATATATCCCCTACACATCACTTTTTTATTATCCTTTTAAAACTTTTTTTTATTCGTTGCAAAATAAAAAAAACAGCCCCGGGAGACTGTTTATCAGTACGTATAAGATACTCTGACGCCTTTATCAATTCCACTTCTCTGGGGGTTCAGGATTACCAGTTCTCCTTCCTGGAGGCCTTCTGTTACCACTACTTCCTGCCTTGTTTCCAGGCCTGTTGTTACAGGGCGCACTTCTGCCCGGCCCTCCTCTACCACAAAGAGGGCATCCTCTCCCTGGTAAGTAAAGATAACAGTCCTGGGCACTACCAGTTGGCCAGAACGTTTTTCTGTGACAAATTCCACATCCAGTTTATAACCTGGAGCCACGTTCACACCTTCAGGAATGTCCGGCAAAACAGTAACTTTTATCCGCTCCTCTTCCAGCCCCAGGGGAGAAAGGCTTTTTTCTGCATAGGGAGAGATTTCAGTTACTTCCCCGGAAAATTCTATGTCTTCATTCCTCAGTTCCAGGGTCAGATTTACCGGCATGCCTTCAGAAATGTCATATATATCCCGGGCAAGCACCCTGGTTTCCACCTGGTAATTATCCTGCTGAAATAACCTCATCAGAGGCGCCTGGGGGACAACAACTTCACCCTCTTCCACCTCCAGGTCAGTTATTATTCCCGAAATGGGAGCTTTAATCTGGTATTTATCTACCTGGTATTTGATAAGGTCAATTTGAGCCTGAATAGCACTTTTATTTGCATCTATTATTTCCCTGCTTCCCCTGGGAGCATCATAGGATTCTATAAGCTCTTCCAGGGCTTTTTCCTGCTGGGCCAGGTTGTTTTCAGCCTGCTTTTTTAATTCTTCTGCTTCTTCCAGTTCCACCCGGGAAATAGCCTCTTTTTCGTAGAGCTCTTTCAATCTGTTATAGCTGTCTTCCGCCGATTCAAGATTATCCTCCGCCTGCTCTATCCGAAGCCTGATGCCTTCAACCCGGGCAGCCCCGGGTTCATCTGTCAACTTCAATCTCTCGCCTTCCAGACTCCGCAGTTGTGCCTGGAGCTCCTGAAGAGTGTAACTTAATTCACTATAGTCCAGGGTAACCAGAAGATCCCCCTCATTAACCCTGTCCCCTTCCTCCACCAGTAATCCCTCTATCGGAGCAGTGTACAGGGAGTAAAGGGTGCGCTCCCTGGAGGAGGCCACCACTCCCTCTTCTGTAAAACTGTTCACTATGTCTCCCCTGCCCACCTTCATTACTTCAACCTCTAAGCCCTTCATTGCCTGAACCGCAACAAAACCTGCCACAACTAACACAATTAAAACTCCAAAAATAATTTTCCATATTTTCTTCATGTTGACTATTTTCCCCCCTGTTCTCTTTTTAAACCACGGGGACGGTTCTGGTGGCCCCCGCAGCAACGGTTTTTGTGGTCCCGCAGTTACGGTTTTTGTGGTCCCGTAACTATTCTCCTGATTTTAACACTTCTACCAGACTTAACTCCCTTACTTTCCTCAAGGCAAAGCGCTGGGCAATCCATACAGAAAGGGATGTTATTATTACAGCAGCAAAGAGGGACTCCCAGGACAGCCTTCCGGGTAAAGAGTACATATCGGTACTTAACTCCCTGGCCAGCCCCTGCTGCATAAACTGGGCCACCGGCATTCCTGCCAAAATGGCTAAAAAGCTGAGAAACCACTGTTCAAAAGTGATTACGGAAAAAACTTCCCTGGAAGTCATCCCTAAAACCCTCATGGAAGCCAGTTCCCGGCTGCGCTCGGATAGTATAATAAAGCTGGAGCTGTAGATAATGGAAAATCCGATGATAACTCCAATGAACACATAAATGTACAGGGCACTGCCAAAAGTCTCCATAAGCTCTGCAGCCTGCCTTATACGCTCCTCCCTTCCGTCCACACCAGCTACCAGGTCGCTTTCCCGGTAGCGGTCCCGGAGAAGTGAAATCCCTGTATCCATGGTATGGATGTTACTGGTGTTGTTGACGCTGTTGACGCTGGTGGTGCTGTTGGTGCTGTTGGCGCTGTTGGCGCTGTTGGCGCTGGTGATGTTCACCAAAAAGGAGGTGGCAAACTTCCCCTGCCCCAGCATTTCCTCCAGCCCGGAAAGGCCCATATACGCGTTCATACCCAGATACTGGGGAATTACCTGGTAAACCTCTACTTTTTCAATGTCTATCCCCTCCCGGAGAAAGGGGCTTTCCAGCTCTAAAGTAGAGCCTACCGATACGTTCAACTTACCTGCCAGTCGTTGAGAAAGAATCAATCCCTTGTCTGAAGGAGTCACTCTCTGGCCCCGGTAATCCAAAATATTATAGAAGCTGCCCCCGGGGGTAAGCCCTATTAAGAGAACATCTTCCTCCTGCCACCGGTGAATTAATTTAACGGGCACCTCGGCTATGGGCTCCACCCGGCTCACCTCCCCATGGGTCTCCAATTCCCGCTGCACGGGGTCCCTGGCAGCGGGCCCGGAAAGGGTTACCCTGGCATCATAGACTTCCACTTCTTCATACTGGTAGAAAATAAGCTTGTCCACCAGATCGTTAAAGGACCAGGTAAGGGCCACCACCGCGCAGCTTAACATGATTCCCACAAACATAAAGGCACTTCTTCCCTTGTTTCTGGCAAGATTTCTCACCGCCATCTTACCCTGGATGGTAAGCATGCCCGTGAAAAAACCCACCTTCTCCAAAATGTTTTTGGAGCCAAATACAGGGGCCGGAGGCCTCATGGCTTCGGCGGGTTTTAATTTCAGGGCATACTTACACCCGTGATACCCGGAAACCAGGAACACCGCCAGAGAAAGCAGAAGGCCCGATAGCAAATAATACAGGGAAAAACCCTGATATATCTCCGGGACGTTAAAAAACTCTAGCAAGAGTTCCGTCAGGGGAGTGGCAAACAATATACCCAGAAAACCTCCCAGAATACCCCCTGCAGCCCCTACCGTCAGGGCATAAGAGAGGTAATGAAAAACTATTTCCCTATCACTATAACCCAGGGCCTTCAATATGCCGATTTGGCCCCGCTGCTGCTCCACCAGGCGTTTTAACATGATATATAGAATTATGCCAGCGATAGTCAAAAAAATCAGGGGAAAGCTGGTGGAAACAGTTTCCAGCATGGTCACCTCTTCAGTAAGCATCATGTGACTAATCTGGTCATCCCGGGGGTAAATAGTTTTCAGCCCGTACTGCTCCAGCTCCGGCTCCAGAACATCTTTTACCCCTTCAAAATCCGCCTCCCCTTCCAGGGTGAAAACCAGGTCGTTCACCCTGCCCTCAGTGTCAGGAAAAAGTATGGCCATGGCATCTAATGGCAAAAAAGCTATGCCAAACTGCTCCGGGTTAGGGAAAAGGTCTGTTTGTGTTCGCAGGGGATAGGTGAATTCCGGACTCATTCCCATACCCTTCACCCTAAGCTCCCTGATTCTACCGCCAGCTATGATTTCTATTTCCTGGCCCATCTCCAGTTTATTGGCCTGGAAAAACTGATTATCTATCCAGGCGCTTAACTCCCCTTTATTTAATTCTTCTCCCTCCAGTAACCTCACGTCGTTTACCCTGGAGGGGTCTGATAGATCCAGGGAAACAAGCCTGAGATATACGCTTTCCTCACTTTGGGGAGCATTTACCCTTACATCCCTTATCACCCGCCCACTGGCATCCTTTATTCCTTCTATCCGGGAAATTCTTTCTATATCGTGCTCAGGCATGGACACCAGCTCAGCGAAACCCTGAGCAAAATTTTGCTCCCGGTAAAAGGTGTCCCTGGAAAGGTTCAGATTGTCGCTCACAATGGAAAATGCCGTAAATACTGTCAGCCCTATAACAACAATGACCAGACAGGCCACGTAAGATCCCTTACTGCTCAGTATATCCCGCATCATCTTTTTCCAGAGCATTACCAGGTCACCTTCTCGGGGGGCAGAGGCTGGGGGTTTTCCTGTATCCGGTCAACCATCCCGTCCTTTAAATGTACCACACGGTCAGCCATTTCTGCTATGGCATTGTTGTGGGTAATAATCACTACAGTCTTTTGGTAATTTTCGCAAAAGTTTCGCAGCAGCTTTAATATTTGTGTTCCCGTAGGCAGGTCCAGAGCGCCGGTAGGTTCGTCGCAGAGGAGCATGCGGGGGTTCTTGGCCAGGGCCCTGGCTATGGCTACCCGCTGCTGCTCCCCGCCGGACAGCTGGGAGGGAAAATGGTCCCGGCGATCCCCCAGGCCAACCTGCTGTAAAAGAACATCTATCTC
>CAYYWR010000150.1:0-4743 GCA_964474145.1 uncultured Syntrophomonadaceae bacterium | reverse complement strand
GTTAGATAACTGAGAGGCGGTAGAAGAGAGAATTGAAGAGCTGGAAAAATTAATAAGCGATCCGGAAATTATTGGCCGCCAGGAAGAGTGGCGGGAGTACACCAAGGAGCATTCCCAGCTCAGCGACACTGTTGAGGTTTACCGCCAGTACAAAAAGGTTTCCCAGGAGCTGGAGGAGGCCTGTGAGATGCAGAAGGAAGACCTGGAAGAGGAAATGGCTGCCATGGTCAAAGATGAGATAAACACCCTGAGCCAAAAGAAGGAGGAGCTGTACGAGAAGCTTAAAGTCTTGCTTATTCCCAGGGACCCCAATCAGGATAAAAATGTTTTCGTAGAGATCAGGGCCGGAACCGGCGGGGAAGAAGCGGCGCTTTTTGCCGGGGACCTTTTCCGCATGTACTCCCGGTATGCCGAAAACAAGGGGTGGCAGCTGGAAATAATTAATGCCAATGCTACAGATATTGGTGGGTTTAAAGAAGTAATATTTATGCTGGAGGGCAAAGGTGCATACAGTTGCCTGAAATATGAGTCGGGAGTTCACCGGGTTCAGAGGGTTCCGGCTACCGAGTCCAGCGGAAGAATCCACACTTCTGCAGCCACCGTTGCTGTCCTTCCCGAGGCGGAGGAAGTAGATGTTGAGATCAACTCCCAGGATTTGCGGGTAGATACCTTTTGTTCTACCGGCCCCGGGGGACAGAGCGTAAACACCACCCAGTCTGCCGTCCGGGTTACCCATTTGCCCACAGGGATTGTGGCCTCCTGCCAGGACGAGAAGTCTCAGCATAAAAACAGGGATAAGGCCATGAAAGTGCTGCGGGCCAGGCTCCTGGATAAAATTCAGTCTGAGAAGGAAGAGGAAGAAGTGGAGTCCCGTCGGAGCCAGGTGGGCAGCGGAGACCGCAGCGAGAGAATACGCACCTATAACTTCCCCCAGGGAAGGGTTACCGACCATCGCATAGGTTTAACCCTTCACAAGCTGGAATTTATCCTGGAAGGGGAAATAGACCAATTTGTTGAGGAGCTGGCTGCTGCAGAAAGGGCGGAGTTTTTGCAGCAGGCCCAGTAAAGTGATTACAATGCTTGAAATTTGTAAATGCAGCGAAAAAAAGATACCAGCGGTGCCACAGGGAAAGTTCCAGCTAACCGAGGCGCAGCCAGGGGCCGAAGAGCCCAGGGTAATCAGGGTAATACGAAGAAACCGTCCCCTGTCCGTCCCCTGTGGCTAGCGGATTCTGTCTAATAAACCGGTTAATTAAGGTAATTACGGGGAATGATGATGATATGA
The DNA here is from genome assembly GCA_964474145.1 of uncultured Syntrophomonadaceae bacterium. GTDB lineage: Bacteria > Bacillota > Dethiobacteria > SKNC01 > SKNC01 > PWHX01. The sequence goes on along the minus strand of CAYYWR010000150.1, from coordinate 3,458 downwards.
TGACATATATGAAATCAACAACCATAAGAGAAGCCCTGAAAAGGGCTTCTCTATCATTAAAGAATGCCGGTATCCCCCGGCATAATTATGAGGCGGGACTTCTTTTGGCCTTCTGCCTGGAAAAAGACCTGGTATTTATTTATACATACCCGGAGAAACTTCTGGCAGATGAAGATGTGAAATTATACCAGAGGCTGGTGGAAAAGCGTTCATCAGGAGTTCCCTTCCACTACCTCAAAGGGGAAAGGGAATTTATGGGGCTGGACTTTAAAGTAAACCCCGGAGTTCTTATTCCCCGCCCGGAAACGGAGCTGGTAGCCGAAACTGCCCTGGAGTGGGCCAGGACCAGGACCGGGGACGGGGAAACTCCCATAACAATTCTGGACCTGGGTACCGGAAGCGGCGTTCTGGCCGTAACCCTGGCCTGCATGCTTCCTTTAAGCTCCCTCTGGGCAACAGACATTTCCGGCAAGGCCCTGGAAACAGCCCGGGAAAACGCTTTCCGTCATGGGGTAAAAGACAGAATTACCTTTCTACAGGGAGATCTGTGGGAGCCCCTGGAGTCGCCAGGGTTAACAGGGTTAAGCGACTGGCAGGAATTCCAGGATTTTTCAGGTGAGCATCAACGGGAATTAAAATTTTCCATAATTGTATCCAATCCGCCCTACATCCCCACAGACCAGCTGGAACAGCTGTCCCCGGGAGTCAGGGAGCAGGAACCCCTGCTGGCCCTGGAGGGAGGTCCTGACGGCCTGGACTTTTACCGGGGGATTTTTTCAAAGCTTCACAGGTTTATAGACTTACCGGGAATAACAGTACTGGAAGTGGGTGCGGGGCAGTGCGGCCAGGTGTCTGCCCTGGCTGAAAAAAGCGGCCTGTTCCGGGAAGTCCGGGTTATCAAGGATTACAGCGGCATAGAAAGGGTTGTTGCCGCCTGCAGGTAAATGCCCGGGTCACCTCCGACTCCACCTCCACTTTCATCTCCATCTCCACTTCTATTTCCTTTTCCTTTTCCTTTTCCTTTTCCTTTTCTATCACCATCTCCATCTCCATCTCTGTTTCCTTTTCCATGAGCATCTATGCCCCCCTGCCCTTCCAGTCTGGGACAGTTCTTCCCTGGCCATGGCTCTCTGACTGCCCTTTAAGTTAAGTCCTTTCCTGTGCTGGTAATAGTAAGCTTGCCGTGTTTTATGCCTTTTATACTGATGAGTTTTTCAGCTACTTTTTTGGCGTCTCCGGCTTTGCCCTTAATAACCAGCACCTCCAGGCAGTTATGATGGTCCAGGTGGACGTGCATGGTAGATAGAACCAGATCATGGACATCATGCTGTATTTCAGTCAGCTGGGCATTCAAGCCCCTTACGTGGTGGTCGTATATCAGGGTGATGGTTCCCGCCACCTCCTGATTTTCGTCAGACCACTCCAGTTCCACCATCTGGCTGCGTATAAGGTCCCTTATAGCTTCTGAGCGATTGGTATAGCCCTTACTGGTAATCATCCTGTCAAATTTCTCCAGCAAGCTTTCATTCATGGAAATGCCAAATCTAATTAGTTTACTCATAATTTATTGCTCCTCCAGGACATTTAGTTTTTAACCTGCTGTAATCTCTTTACAGCCTCTTTATAGCTTCTTTTACTGGTTACTTCCTTTTTACAGCTGCTTATACTTCTTAATATTCTTTTGTAAACACTCCCGCTTTCCCTTCGCTTGGAAGCGGAAACGAACTGGTGATTTCGTTAAATCTTTTTTCTAGTTTTATTTTCTATCTTTCTACCCTTTCTTCCTGCCTTGGTAAGCTTGTATTTTACTATTTTAATTCATTCTACTGCATTAAATAGATATTTTTACATATATTTTTATTTTTGATGTCTAAAGGCAGCAGAATATGGCAATACTAAATTGTAGAGAAGATAACCATTGAAGATAGCGAGAGAAGATAGCGAGGAGGGACTGTTATGCTGCCCCGAAAAGTAGAAATAAGCGGGATTAATACCTTTAAGCTTCCTGCACTGACCAGTAAAGAAATAAAGGAGCTCTTCCATCGCCTGCAGGATGGTGATGAATCAGCCAGGGAAGAGCTAATTCAGGGCAATTTGCGCCTGGTGCTGAGTGTTTTAAAGAAATTTAACAACCGGGGAGAATATGTTGATGACCTTTTCCAGGTAGGGTGCATAGGTCTTATGAAAGCAATTGATAATTTTGACCTTTCCCAGAACGTTCAGTTTTCAACCTATGCTGTTCCCATGATTGTAGGAGAAATAAAAAGGTACTTGAGGGACAATAACTCCGTAAGGGTGAGCCGCTCTTTAAAGATACTGGCCCAGAAGATAATGCACACCCGGGATAAGCTGATTAAGAAAAACCAGGGGGAACCTACTGTAGGAGAAATAGCCGAAGAACTGGGCATTACCCGGGAAGAAGTCGTGTTTGCCTTCAATGCCAACTATGACCCCATGTCCTTGCACGAGCCTGTTTTCAACGACCCTTCAGACCCGGTATATGTAATGGACATGATCAGCGACCAGAAACAGAATTCAGACCAGTGGGTTGAGGAGCTGGCCATCAACGAGGCTATGGATAAGCTCCCCGCCCGGGAAAGGGAAATAATGAAAAGGCGTTTTTTTGACGGAAAAACCCAGATGGAAGTAGCTGAAGAAATAGGAATTTCCCAGGCCCAGGTTTCCAGAATAGAAAAAACAGCTTTAAAATTTATCCGCAAGCATCTCAAGACGGAGGTGTAAAAGATGACCATTAAAAAAACTCTTTGCCTTTTAATACTATCACTAATATTTACTGGTATAGCAGCAGCCCACTATTACCCTGCCATTTCCCTGGGGGAGGGAGAGGGGCTTTCCAGAGAAGAGGTAATTCGCTTTCATGTTCTGGCCCACAGCGACCACATCAGGGATCAGCAAGTTAAGATGGTGGTTACCGAAGAAGTTTTGGGATATGTGGAAACGCTGCTGGTGGCTTCCCAGTCCCCGGAGCAGGCCCGGGAAAAGCTGGAGGGAAAAACTTCTCATCTCCGCTACTTTGTAAAGGATATCCTGGAGCGGGAGGGAATGCCCCATCCCGTGGAAGTTAAGTTAGAAAACCACAGGTTTCCCCACAGGGAATACCCCTACGGTGACTTTCCCAAAGGGGAGTATGAAGCTCTCAGAATAATTATAGGAGATGGTGCCGGGGAAAACTGGTGGTGTGTTCTCTTCCCGCCCCTGTGTTTTACCCATCAGCCTGACCCTCCCCCCCACCCAAGGGAACCCCACCCAAAAAGTCCTGGCAGCAGCCCTGACAACTGGAGGGACAAAACAGAAGTTATAATTAAAAAAGTAGAGGCTGGTGAAATTCCTGGTGCTGAACATGTTGACCATGTTGAACATGTTGAACATGTTGAACATGTTGAAGAAGCTGAAGTTATTGAAGTTATTGAAGGTGCTGACAAAGAAAATAATAAAGT
>CAYYWR010000149.1:0-4751 GCA_964474145.1 uncultured Syntrophomonadaceae bacterium | reverse complement strand
CAAGCCCAATCCGTTTCAGCCCAGAAAAAAATTTTCAGATGAAAGTATAACTGAACTTGCATCCTCCATAAAACAGAACGGGGTTCTCCAGCCCATCCTGGTGCGAAAAAATGAAAACCAGGAATATGAAATCATCGCTGGTGAAAGACGGTGGCGTGCCACCATGGAGGCTGGATTGAACACCATTCCCGCCCTGATAAGAGAATACGACAACAATCAGGTTCTGGCAATAGCCCTGGTCGAAAATCTGCAGCGCGAGGATTTGAACCCTATGGAACAGGCATTCGCAATGCAGAAACTGCAGTCAGAGCTTGGGATTAATCAGGAAGAACTTGCAGAAAAAATTGGAAAGAGCAGGTCTCAAATGGCCAACATCCTCAGGCTGATAAATCTTCCGGAAAAAATACGCAGCATGGTGGAAGACGGTTCTATAAGTCCAGGACACGCCAGATGCCTCCTGGGGATCAAGGATGAAAAACTTATGCTGGAGCTGGCCGAACAAATAGTCAGCAAAGGGCTCTCGGTGCGCCAGGCTGAAGAACTGGTAAAAACCAACATGCAGGGGAATAAGGAAAAAAGTAGAAAAAAGCAGGAAAAAAACGATTTTTCCAGAGTGCTGGAAGCCAGGATAAAATCCAGGATGCAGGACAGGATCAATGTAACAGTGCAGGGGAATGAAAAAAAGGGCAAACTCGTTTTACAGTACCAAAATCATGAGGAGCTGCACGTGTTGATGACTGGCCTGGGCATGGGAGAAGTTATGCAGGAAGGCATCAGGGATAATGGAAATAAAAAATAAATTGATACATAACCTGCACAGACTGCAGGGGCGCAGGATTCTGGTAATCGGTGACATTATGCTGGATCATTACCAGTGGGGTGAAGTATCCAGAATATCCCCGGAAGCACCTGTTCCAGTAGTGACTGTGGAAAAGGAAACATACAGCCTGGGCGGCGCCGGAAATGTAGCCCGAAACATCAAAAGTCTGGGCGGCGAGCCGGTCTTGATAAGTATTGCCGGAGACGATGAGCAGTGCGGAGAGATAAAAAAACTGCTTGCAGGCGCGGAAATTGAACACGTGATCATTAGTTCTGCAAACAGAAAAACAACGGTTAAAACCAGGGTGATAGGTAATAGTCAGCAGATAGTCAGGGTGGACAAAGAAAACAGCAACCGGCTGGATGCAGAATCATTGTCAGAAATCAAAAATGAGATCCGGCAAAATTGCTTTGGGGAATATATCGTGGTGTCTGATTACGGGAAGGGTGTGGTTAACAGGGAAACACTGTCCGAACTCAGAGAGCATAAGGTGGTACTGGATCCGAAAACCAGAAATTTCCATGAATATCAGGGACTGCACCTGATGACTCCCAACCAGAAGGAAGCTGAAGAAGGCAGCAATACGGTTATAAAATCCAACGGAGACATTATAAATACTGGAAAAAGGTTAATGCAGGCTAACAACCTGGAAAATTTACTGATAACCCTGGGGCCCAGGGGGATGGTCCTGTTCAAGGGAGACAAAGAAATACTTCATTTTCCCACCAGCGCCAGAAAGGTCTATGATGTAACCGGGGCAGGGGATACAGTAATAGCTGCCATGGGTATATGCCTGCAGGCGGAATATTCTATACAGGAGGCTTGCATGACGGCGAATTGCGCCGCCGGACTGGTTGTGGGACAGTTGGGCACTGCTGCTGTTGAAAAGGATGCCCTGGCAAAGACCATGCAATCTATGAGTCTTCCCCGGATCCATCACTGGTGATGTTGCATCGGGAAGTGCAGCAGCTATCGCTTAAGGCGAACATGGCATAGGCCACCCTCTTTTCCTTCTCCAGCCTGTCCGGCGTGAAGCTGCAGCCAGGGAACTGTTTATACATCTCCTGGAGTTGCTCCCAGGAGGGTATGCAATGATACCCACGGCAGAATTCCTTTTTGTCGCTTACGCGCAAAAGGGAAACATCCCTGGAATCTGTGACCAGGACAAATGGTACCGGTCCTCCGGGAAAAAACCTGGCCACGCAAATATACTGGGTGATGAAGGTTGAAACCGCGCCTGGACAAAAACCCATTACCATAGCCGGCTGTCCTTCAATGGTGACCACAAAATCCACAATTACTGAATAGTCAACATCATCAAGTCCCAGAGGCAATACATATCTGGGAATAATATTTTCAACAGGATATTTTTTTTCCTCGACAAGCACCCGGGCAAGCGACTGGCGAATATCCTCGTAAGTGGTCATCTGGATATTATCACCGGTCAGGTAGTCCTGAATAACCTGATTAAAACTGACTTCATGCATGAATCTCAACCTTGATATATACGTTTGAATCTATGTACCTATTCACCACCTGAGGACAAGCGGCCAGAGTCAATTTAATGATGAACAGTTACTGTCTGATCTATTGCGTTGACCGCCTTGGTCCTGATCAAAATATCCTGTTATCTCTCTGAAGTCCATCAACCGTACTTGATAAGGATAAAAGGCCATATCCTGCATCAGGTAATCGAAAGCTGACCTGACCTTCTGAAAACTGCTGCTCTCCGATGGATCTAATTGCATACATATTCTGCCATTTCTAAAAAACCTTATTCTGAAACCGGTAATCCCGGCCCTGAGCAGGTAATCTTCAACACTGCCAAGGTTCCGGATAATATCGGCACGGAGAGGGTATCCATAATCAAAGCGTGTTAACAGGCAGGATCTGGAAAACCCGGGCAGTTCAAGATGCATATCCCCGGCAAGCTGCTCTACACTATCACGGTCGAATCCAGCACTTGCCAGGGGGGAGTTGATACCCAGCTCCAGCAGGGCCCTATGTCCCGGTCTGAATTTATTAAGATCCGAGCTGTTTGTTCCGTCCACCAGAGAGGTACGGGGATCCGCAGCCTCCCTTAGTGCATTAAAAAGTTTCTTCTTGCAGTAATAGCAGCGTTTTTCGGTGTTCGCAGCAATTCGCTCCTCCTCCAGCGGGTTACAGGGGATAAATTTGTGCTCAACCTGGTTTGTCCTTGCCCACCGGCTGACTTGATCCATTTCAAACTCTGTCAAGAAAGCGCCGCAAAATGTATAAGCTGAGAATTCAATACTGTTTTGCCTACAAAAAGTGGCCAGGGTAAGACTGTCGACCCCCCCTGAAAAAGCTATAGCAAGGGGGGCTAAAGATTCCAGTTGCCGGCAAAGCTTCTTAGTTGGATTCAATTTTGTCCTGGGCCTGGGTTAATAAAAATTCACCGGACTGAATCCAATCTTTCAACTGGTCAGCTATCTCCAGGGATACGGAGTGACTGGTCAAAGGGACTGTGGACACTTTTTTTTCGTTAATCTCCACGCTCCCGGAAAGCAGTTGCTCGTATGTGACATATGCCAGTATTTTGGCTTTGCCTGCACCATAATCATATCCGTAATCTATCACTGGCATGTGGATATCTGGGTCATCAACTCCGGCGTACCAGGCTACTTCCTCGTTGATTACGGGAATGGGAATACCCAGTCCCACAGCCAGGGAACAGCCATAGCCGGCAAAGCTGATTCCCCTCAGGTATCTGGGGTTCATACCTTTCAAATCCCCTTTAACCATCAGCGTTCCTGCGGGCATTTTGGGTATTCCGCGTTCATTTCTGGGGGGATCCGGGTTGTGCTGGGTCCCCTCACCGATTACATACCCGATACCTCCGCCGAGGAATATTCTCGTACCCAGGCCGGTAGTCAGAAAATAAGGATCATTAAAGAGAGGACTGAGGGATCCGGCTGTTGCAAAATTAAGATTCCCCATATTTGCCCGGAGTGGTCCCATGTAAGTATATTTTATTTTATTGGTTAAATTAACTGCGCAGTTGTAGTTCTGATAGGCATTTCTTGGATTGAACAGAACTGCGCTTTTCAGCTCTCCCAGGGTAATATCTTTTTCCAGAAGATTCCTGGGATAACAATCAGTACCATACCCTTGTACTCGTATATGTACAGAATGCCCCTGTACAAGATTTTCAATGACGTGTCCCCCTCCGTAGGAAAAAGCACCGGGGTAAACCTTATTCAAAGGATCGTTCACTGTGGTTTCAGTTGCACCAATAAAAGAATCTGAGGCAGCTAAACCGCCATAACAGGGAATATCATCAATCCAGATTTTATGCCCTTTGATCAAGGGGGGCTTCTGAGGAAAATTGAAAATCATGCCTGAGGAACACATGGGGGAGAAGGTTCCGGTAGTGACTACGTCCACATCCCTGGCTGCCTGGACCTTTCCCCGATCCCTGACAATAGAGGCCATTTGGCGGGCATTGACTACTACCGATTTACCGGATTTGATCTTTTGGTTTATTTCCTCAATAGTTTTAGATACCTGTGTATTGGCTGACATGAGAATTATCCTGTATATGCGATTTGTTTAAGTATTTCGGGTAATTAACACTAAATATTAATAACTGTTTACCGTCATGATAGTTTTTATCCGAGTCGGGATCGGGATCGGTGTGCAAAAGTATCAGGGATTAAGAAGTATAAAGCTAATGGATAACTGCTCACAAGATAGTAGTTTTAGACGCTACCGGTATGAAAAAGGTTGGAGATCGTACCACATGACTTTACCTGTTTATTTTTCTTTGGACCCCGATATTGCACCCTACTCCGATTGGCAGATCAAGAGCAAACTCAAGATGGGCTGAATAGTTACAAATATTAATGATTTTTCTTATATCAAAAAATAAACGCATGCAAGTTTATAGCAGCAGTTAACAGGGAAATAA
>CAYYWR010000148.1:0-4757 GCA_964474145.1 uncultured Syntrophomonadaceae bacterium | reverse complement strand
CACCTGCCTTACAAGCAGGGGGTCACAGGTTCAAGCCCTGTTTCGCCCACCATATTTATTATCAAGCACCCCAATAGCAGGGTGTTTTTATTTATTCAAAATCAAAAAAATTATAAAGGATATTAATAAATTAGTGAAGAATTAGATAGAATATGATGGTACTTACTTTTTACTTTTTATTCCCGGTGCAGATAGGAGAAAAAAGCATGAAATTAACTCCCCGGCTGAAGGTTCTGGCTTCTCTTGTTCCTTTTAACAGTGTAGTAGCAGATATTGGAACCGATCACGGTTATCTGCCCCTTTACCTTGTCAGTCATAATATAAGCCCTTATGTAATAGCGGGAGAAAAAAATAAAAAACCTCTTGAAAAGGCAAGGGCCCTGATTACTTCTTTGGAGCTGGAAGAAAAAGTGTTTCCCAGGCTGGGAGATGGCCTGGAAGTAATTCAGGAAAAAGACGGGGTTGAAGTTGTCATCATTGCCGGAATGGGAGGTAAAACTATCTGTAATATACTGGAGGAGGGTTGGGAAAAATTAAGAGGGGTAGAATTATTAATCCTGCAGCCCATGGTTGATGTATCACTGGTTCGTTACTGGATAATAAAAAGGGGTTATAGAATAACAGAAGAGAAACTTGCCAGAGAGGGAAAGCAAATATATGAAATAATTGCAGCCGGTCCAGGGCATCAGGAACTCCCGGAGGACCTGGTGCTGGAACTTGGACCAAAAATATTAGAAAAAAAGGATCCTTTGATAAAGCCCTACTTGCAGAAAAAATTGAGAAAATGCATCAGGGTGAGGGAAAGTTTAAAAAAATCAAAGCAGGAGATTGACCCTCAAAAATATAATTATTGGCACAGGCTAAATTGTAAGATAGAGGAGGAACTAAAGTGCTTGCAAAAAAAATAATCAAATATCTGGAGAGGCTGGCTCCTCCTTACCTGGCTCTTCAGGAAGACCCTACAGGTTTACAGGTGGGTACTTTAAAAAAAGAGGTAACCAACATACTGGTGGCCCTGGAGGTAAATCAGAGAGTGCTTAAGGAGGCAGTAGAAAAAGGGGCAAATTTAATTATAACCCATCACCCCTTGATTTTTAACCCTTTAAAGAGGATAGAGCCAGACACTCCTGTGGGTAATCTCATATGGGAAGCCATAAAAAAAGATATAACAATATACTCCTTACATACCAATCTGGATGTGGCTGAAGAAGGGGTTAGCCGGAGGCTGGCAGAGCTTTTAGGCTTGCAGGATGAAAGGGTGCTGAAGCCTACATACACTGAGAAGCTTTATAAGATTGTAGTATTCGTGCCCCGGGGTTATGAGGAAGAGGTGAGAAATGCTATGGCAGAGGCAGGGGCTGGCTGGATTGGAGATTACAGCCACTGCACCTTTAACCTGGAAGGAACGGGAACCTTTAAACCTCTGGAAGGTTCTAATCCTTTTATCGGTGAGAAGGGGAAAGTTGAAGAGGTGCTGGAGATAAGGCTGGAAACTGTGGTGACTGGAGAAGATAGAGGTAAAGTGATAAACAATATGGTAAAGGCTCATCCATATGAAGAAGTAGCTTATGATCTTTACCCCCTGGGCAATAAAGGAAAGGTTTTCGGCCTGGGCAGGCTGGGAGTTTTACCCCGGGAAAAAACACTGGTTGAAGTAGTTGAAAACATTAAACACGCCTTAAAGATAGATAAAATAAAGGTTGCTGGATCCCCAAGCCAAAAAATTAAAAAAGTAGCCCTTTGTGGAGGTAGCGGGGGAAGTCTAATAGATAAAGCAGCTTCAATGGGAGCACATTTGTATCTAACCAGTGATATAAAATATCATGAAGCTTTAAAAGCTATTGATCTAAACATATCTCTGGTGGATGCAGGTCATGATGCTACAGAAAGAGTCATTGTTCCTTTTTTAGCTGAACACTTGAACAAAAAGCTGGAAAAGGAAAATTTAAAGAATAGTGCTATAATATCTGAAATAAGTACAGATCCATGGGAGATCTGGTAAGATAGACTTTTTCATAAGTCTGTCTTTTTATTTTTTAAGGGGGTGTCACGAGCTTTGAGTATAGTTTTGTTAAAAAGACTGCAGGAAATAGAAAAGGAAATGCAAGGGATTAAGCAGCTTTACAAAGACTGGCAGACATCAAAAGAACTGGCGGATAAAAAAGATGAGTTGAGCTGTTCCAGGGTTTTTATTGAAAGAAAAGAAGAGGAGATAGCCTCTGATAAGAAGAAACTCCGGAGGCTGGAATTAGCAAGCGAAACTACTGATGCTGAGATAAGTGAAGTTAACTCAAGCTTATATGGGGGAGAAATGAGCAGCACCAGGGAATTGTTGCAGATGGAAAAAAAACTAAAAGCTCTAACTGAAAAAAAAGAAAATGCCGAGGAGCTTATCCTCAATCACATGGAAAAAATTGAAGAACATGAAAAAGAAGTGGAAGAAGAAAAACTAAAGGAAAAAGAACAGGAATCCCAGCTGGAGACAATATTAACCCGGATTAAAAAGGAAAGCAAAAAACTGAAATCAGAATATGATGCCCTTAAAACAGAAGCGGAGCAATTGAAGTCACAAATCCCTTCTGAGAAATTAGAAAGATATGAAAGATTAAAAAAGTCACTGGGTTTTAAAGTAGTGGCGGTTGTTAATAATGGTATCTGTCTTGGCTGCCAGGTTTCCCTCTCCTCATCTTTAATTGGGAAACTATATACTCCTGATATAGAGCTAAACTGTGAAAACTGTGGAAGACTATTGCTATCAAATAAAACTTAGGTTATGGGATGTCCAGGGAGAAAAAGGAGATAACAGCTTTAAAAATAGACGAAAATATGTTATACTTAAAGCAAATCGAAGTAGACTGGATAACCGCGGGGACATGTTCGCAAGGAGGTTCCTGAGGAAAGTCCGAGCTCCGCAGGGCAGGGTGCTGGGTAACACCCAGTGGGGGCAACCCTAAGGAAAGTGCCACAGAAATATACCGCCTTGGTGCTGGAGGTTACAACCTCCAGCACGGGGTAAGGGTGCAACGGTGCGGTAAGAGCGTACCAGCGGTTAGGTGACTAATCGGCTAGGTAAACCCCACCTGGAGCAAGACCAAATAGGAGAGGTATGAAGCGGCCCGCTGATCTCTCGGGTTAGGTCGCTGGAGGTGTTAGGCAACTAACATCCTAGATAGATGGTTATCTTAGACAGAACTCGGCTTACAGGTCTACTTCATAAATAAAGCTAACACCATGTTTGAAGAAGCATGGTGATTTTTTGTAAAAAAATACATTTACAAAACATAAAACTGGTAAAGGAATTATAAGGGAATGAGTTATATTTAATATTAAAATATGTTATAGTATGAGTTAGCGAAGCTTTTTTCGCAATAAGTTAATGAGGAGGGTTCTATTTTGGATTTAGAAAGAATTAAACTTACACAACTATCCTGTAGCGCTGGGTGAGCTGCCAAGATTGGTCCGGGGACCCTGGCTCAGGTTCTGAGCCTTTTACCAAAGCAGGAAAATTCAGCAATACTGGTAGGCAGTGATACCTTTGATGATGCAGGAGTTTATAAACTAAATGAAGACACGGCTCTCATACAGACTGTTGACTTTTTTACACCTGTTGTTGATGACCCCTACTGGTTTGGACAGATCGCTGCAGCAAACTCTTTAAGCGATGTTTATGCCATGGGAGGCAAACCCTTAACAGCAATGAACATAGTATGTTTCCCTTCCCAAAAGCTTGATCATAGAATTTTAGTCCAAATACTTAAAGGTGGTTTTGACAAGGTAAATGAGGCTGGAGCTTTTATGTTAGGTGGACATAGTGTGGAAGATGAAGAGCCCAAATACGGGTTGTCTGTTACTGGAACGGTGCCCCCTGACAAGGTTAAAACCAATGCGGCAGCGAAAAAAGGTGACAAATTAATTTTAACCAAACCCCTGGGGACGGGAATCGTTACTACAGCTTTAAAGGGGGGAGTTATAGAGGAAAAGGAGGCGGAAAAAGCTATTGAGGTTATGGCGGAACTAAATCATACAGCTGCAGAACTTGCACAGGAATATAACGTAAATGCCTGCACCGATATTACAGGATTCGGTCTTTTAGGGCATGCTTATGAAATGTCAGCAGCAAGCAAGGTGGGTATAAGGTTGTATTATTCCCAGGTTCCGCTCCTGGCTCAGGTAGAAGAACTGGCTGAAGAAGGCATGGTGCCCGGAGGAGCCTACCGCAACCGGGAATATCTAAAAGATTGTGTTAGAATCAATCCCTCTGTTGGTGATGTAGAAGCCAGTATTTTATTTGATCCACAGACCTCCGGAGGATTGTTAATTGCAGTTCCTTCAAATGAGTCGGAAGAACTGGCAGAAGAAATGAAAAAAAGAGGCGTCAAGGGTGAAGTTATAGGGGACATAATAGACATGCCGGGAACAGTAATTGTTTCAGACTAAAATAAAAATGAACTTTTTTATGTGATATTATTTTTTCAAAAAGCAGGTAGGATATCACCACTCCTTTATAGAAATACTTTACAGAGTTATATTATTATTATATATAGTAAATTTCTAATAATTTTTTAGGAAGCGGATTAAGTTAAGGAGGCGAATTTAGTGAATAGGCTACCGGATTATATCGGCCCTTGTGCTTTTGGTCTTAAAATGGGAGTTATAACTCCGGGATGCGACCTGATAGGCATGACTTACCAAGTGATTGAACAGTGTGACCGGGATAGTTTTTTAGACACTGGTGATGCTGTTTGTATTACAGAATC
>CAYYWR010000147.1:0-4765 GCA_964474145.1 uncultured Syntrophomonadaceae bacterium | reverse complement strand
TGATCTCCAAGCGCCGGGTAGCCACCTTTCTATAGAATACTTCAGGGAAGGATTAGTGTTGTAGAGAAAAAAGAGAGCTAAAAGCGGAATAATTCAGGTATAAAAAGGAGAGTGATATTTATTAACTGGGAAGAAGTCGTAACCTCCCGAAGGAGTATAAGGAAGTACAGTGCCGACCCCGTAGAGGAAGAAACCATAAAAAAAGTTTTGGAGGACGCCCGCCTGGCCCCCTCCTGGAAGAACCTCCAGTGCTGGAAATTTATCCTGGTAAAGGATGAGGAGAAACGCCAAAAGCTGGCCCAGGCTCTGCCCTCCCCCAACCCGGCACAAAAAGGCATAACCCAGGCACCCTTTACCGTAGTCCTGTGTGCCGACCCCCAGGCCTCAGGGGATCATGAAGGAAAGCCCTACTACCTGGTGGATGCCGGCATAGTCATGCAACAGCTGGTGCTGGCGGCTACCGCTTACGGCCTGGGAACCTGCTGGGTAGCCCTCTTTGAAGAAGAGGCTATTAAAGAAACGCTAAACGTACCCCCGGACTACCGGGTTGTAGCCCTGACTCCTCTGGGGCACCCGGCGGAATCAAAAAAGCCCCGGCCCCGGAAGGAACTTCCGGAAATAGTTTACCTGAACAGCTGGGGTGAAAAATTTTAAAATTTATTTTTGCAATCTTACAAGTCTCATCCTCCAAGGGCGCCCGTTTTCCGGGCGCTCTTTGCATCCTCCAAAAATAGCATGCTAAATACTCCATGAATAATACATATGTAGAAGGAATTCTTAGCATTAATAGAGAATGCATACAATAGAGTAATTTTTACTATTTCAGGGGATTTCGGGGGATGTAATATAATGCATGAGTATGCTGGTAACGTACATATCCATTCCACCTATTCCGATGGTTCCGGCACGGTAGAGGAGATAGCCGGGGCGGCCCAAAGGGCAGGACTGGACTTCATAGTTATCACCGACCATGAAACCCTTAAAGGATACCTGGACAAAAAAGAGGGCTGGCATAAGGACACCCTGGTTCTCTTCGGCATGGAGCTAAACAAGGAAGACCATCACTATTTGGCCTTTGACCTGCAAGAGGAGATTTCCTCTCAGGGCTTATCCCCCCAGGGCGTTATTAATCTGGTCAACAATCAGGGCGGCTTCGGGTTTATAGCCCATCCCTTTGAAAAGGGCTCTCCCATGGTTTGGGGAGGGAGAAATTTTCCCTGGAAGGACTGGAATGTGCAGGGCTTTAAAGGAATAGAAATATGGAACTATTCCTCCCAGTGGAGGGACTATGCCACAAACTATTTTAAAGCCCTCTACATGATCTACGGCCACAAAAAATCACATAAAAATAGTCCCTGTTCCCGGTCCCTGAAAAAATGGGACGAGCTCCTGTCCCGGGGCTTCAGGGTTCTGGCCCTGGGAAGCTCCGATGCCCACGCTGTGATAGCAAAGAAAGGCCCCTGGAAACCGGTTATCTTTCCCTACGAAGATTTATTTAAAGGGGTAAATGTCCACCTTTTTCTAAAAGAGCCCTTTAGCGGGGAAAAGGAAAGGGACAAGCGCCTGGTTTTCCAGGCCCTTGGCGCCGGCCACTTCTTTATGGCCAATGATCAGGCCCACCCCTCCAGAGGTTTTCACTTTACAGCGAAAAATCAAAAAGAATATGCCCTGCCTGGAGACCCCATAAATTTCTGCAATGAAACCATCCTGGACATAAACAGTCCTTCTCCCAGAAGCATTATAAGAATTATAAAGGATGGACAGGTGGTAAGCCGGGCCAGGAGTAAAAATCTTATTTTTAAAGTTCTTAAGAGGGGAGCTTTCCGCGTAGAGATATATTATCGCCCCCTCCTGGGAAAGCCCCGCCCCTGGATATATTCAAACCCTGTATTTGTGATCTGAGGAAAAAATAAAAATATAAATAAAAAAAATGAAACAAAAGCAAGAAAAAGAAGTCTACATAAGTTGAGGCAGAAAAGAAATAGGTATACAATTTATTATTATTGTTGTATAATTTACCAAAAGGAATCCAAAGAAGTTTGTGGAATATAATAAAAAGATTAACGTTCAGGTTAAATTAATACATTACTTTAGCACATTAACATAACTGGAAGAAAGGGGTGCTGGCAGGGAAAGTAAATCGGACAGTTAGCCTATAATTAAATATAAAAAATTTTCTGAAAATTTATAAGAAATATAATGTATTGGCAGGAAATAGGAATGAAGATGTCGAAGAGATTAATTTGCAAGAATAAAATGGACTTAAAAGATAAAATTTTAAAAAATAATTAATTAAGGAAGGATTTCCAAGGGGAATAGCGAATAGGAATAAAGATATATTTATATTCAGCAACTTAGTTTTGATTTTTATTTAAAATTAGTATGGTGAAGAGCATTCTTATGTAGGGCTTTCATAAGCAATTATCTACATAAATAATATTACCGATTACGGGGAGAGGAGGGGTAAATAAGTCTAGCCAGACATTGCATGTTCAAGCCAGGCGGCTTTTGAAAGTCAGCTGGACAGGTGGCGGTTGGCACTTAACTCCTTTCAATAAGATTAGGGGGAAATAGTTTTTTAAAAGGATTAAAACAAAGACCTTTAAGGGGGGGATGTCAGAAGAAAGAAGGTTCACCGCAGGATTAAACTTATTCTAAGCTATTAAAAAAGCAAAAGGAGGATTTCGGAGGATGAGAAAAGTAAGTAAATTATTTGCAGTACTAATTACACTCGCTATGATCTTTAGCCTCATTCCGGCAGCCGGTTTCGGTGCTGTAATGGAAGATGTTAAAGGAACAGACTACGAAGACGCAGTAGGCAAGCTCCGTGCTGTAGATATCATGGAAGGTTATCCCGACGGCACATTCAGGCCTGACGGCGAAATAACCAGGGCGGAGTTTTCAAAAATAGCTGTACTGGCAATGGGCCTGGAAAATGCGGCAGATGCAAATATGGGAACCGCAGCATTTGATGACACCCCCGCTGACGCCTGGTATTCCGGGTATGTGACAACTGCAGCTGACAGAGACATTGTCAAGGGTTATGGTGGCGTCGTATTTGGACCTAATGATACCCTTACCAACGCCCAGGCCATGACCATACTGGTTCGCATGGTTGGCTTAGGCCCTGTAGTTGAAAGGGAAGGAACCTGGCCCTCCAATTATGTTGGAAGAGCCTCACAAGAGGGAATTCTTGACAACGTAAGAGTGGCAGGAAGCGCTAATGCTTTACGTGGCGACGTAGCACAGATGCTGGTAGACACCTTAACCGTTAGAACATGGGAAGCAACGGGCTATGACGATGAAGGTAAAGTTACCTATAACAGGACACTTGATACCCTGCTGGAAGATAGGTTAAATGTAGTTGAATATAGCAAAGATTTAAGAGAAATAGACGAAGTCAGGGTAATGGACTACGATGTTGATGATAATGAACTGATGCTTCAAGTTGACTGGGGTAATGGACTGAGAAATGAAGGTTGGTTCGAAGTAAAGACAGATGACGACCTCTATGAAGTATACCTGAACGAAGTTACCGTATGGGTAGACGATGAAGGCGATGGAGACATAATTTACATGGGTATAGACAGCGACTTCCACCTGGATGCCATAGAAGTTAACGAAGATGGCGATGAGATTGAACTGGTAACTGCTGGCACTGACCTGGACCTTGATGAACTAATAGAAGCCTGGGTTAATGGAAGCAGCGATAACCTGGTTGCAGATGGCGTGTATGAATTTGCCAAGGTAGTAGTAGACAGGGGCGGAGACGTACTTTATGTTGATGCTTACCAGTGGACTGATGTATTCATAGTAGAAGATGTGGACGACGGCCTGATAACATGCTACAGCGGTGATGAAGTCGACATCGAAGTAGGCGAAGACGACTACATCCTCTTTAAGGATGGCAAGCTGATTTGTGTGGATGACATCGAAGTAGACGACATTCTCTTCCTGGACATGGGAGAAGAATTTGGTGAAGTATACAACAGCATGGTAACAGGTGCAGTAGACGAATTCTATCGAAATCACTTTGAAGTAGATGG
Source organism: uncultured Syntrophomonadaceae bacterium (assembly GCA_964474145.1). Lineage (GTDB taxonomy): Bacteria > Bacillota > Dethiobacteria > SKNC01 > SKNC01 > PWHX01. Next base: position 719 of record CAYYWR010000147.1, on the reverse strand, counting down.
AACAAATTTCGAATATGATAACGGCGTATTAAATTACGACCCCTTTGACGCCCAGTTCTTCGACGAAGACGGCGACCTGGAAATGTTGGAATACGATGACGTTGAATCCATGTATGAAGCCGGCGACGAAATAACTATATTCGTTGACAGAAACGGTGATGCCGTAGTGGTTTACGGTGAACTGGTGGACGTAGTGTCCGACGATGTAGCTATTTACCTGACAGAAGATATTGCAGCCTGGCATGATGGCCGCAGGGATATGCTGGCAGTTGAAGGTGTAAATGAAATGGGCACAGAAGTTGACTATGAGTTCCGTTTAAGTCAGCTGGAAGAAGTAACCGTGGATGGAGAAGATGATCCTCCCCTATGGGACGACGATGATCCAGACCTGGCGATTAACGCTGCAGGTAATGTTGTATCAGCTGGTACCGTAGTTATAAATATCGGTAGCGCAGGTGTATCTGCAGGTGACGTTGTAGAAGTTACCTTAGATGCAGATGGAGATGTAGTAGAGTTAAACTACTTTAACAGTGTAGACGTTATAAGCTCAGACAGGGATTATGAATTAGAGCTGGGTGACAGGTATATTGAAACTGATAACTCCGGCAACAAGAGGCTTTTCTCAAGCACAGTAGTATTTGACGTAACAGATGATGGTGGAGAGTATCCAGATATTGATGCCGACGATGTAGTAGCCACAACATGGGGAGACCTTTCCG
>CAYYWR010000146.1:0-4807 GCA_964474145.1 uncultured Syntrophomonadaceae bacterium | reverse complement strand
GAAGGCAAAGAAAATCAGACCTATAGATACAATAAGTCCTCCCGGCCCTGGTAAGCCCCGGTTAAAAGCTTCTGAAGTAAGGGCTGCCCCCTCCAGGCCTGAGTCCAGCGCTCCTGTTACCAGGATAACCAGGGCTGTAAGGGTGCAGATTAACAAGGTATCCACAAAAACCTCAACAATACCCCAGGCCCCCTGCTGTGCCGGGTGTTCCGTCCTGGCTGAGGCATGGGCTATTGATGCGCTACCCAGGCCCGCCTCATTAGTAAATATACCCCTGGCCACACCAAAGCGCACCGCTTCCCTTATTCCAGTGCCTACAAAACCTCCGGCAACTGCCCCCCGGGTAAATGCCAGGTTAAAAATGCCAGCCAGCGCACCGGGAACCGCCTCCCGGTGGGCTACTAATATAACTAACGCTCCTATTACATATAGAGCTGCCATAAATGGAACTACCTTTGCCGTAATAGATCCAATCCTCTTTATTCCCCCCAGAATAACCAGTCCTGCGGCTACAGCTAAAATAATGCCGGTAGCCAGAGGAGGTATTCCCAGGGTTTCTCTCGCTGCATCAGCAACAGAATTTGCCTGAACCATATTTCCAATGCCAAAGGCAGCCAGGGAGCCAAACAAAGCAAAGAGAACTGCCAGCAACCTGTTATTTAACCCTGACTCTAAAAAGTACATGGGACCTCCTGCCACGCTTCCGCCCCTCATTTCCCTGTAATAAACTGCCAAAACAATTTCGCTGTACTTGGTTATCATACCGAAAAAAGCTGAAAACCACATCCAGAACATGGAACCTGCCCCTCCCAGGGAAATGGCCGTGGCTACTCCAGCTATATTTCCCGTCCCTACAGTGGCAGCCAGGGCGGTAGTAAGGGCCTGGAAAGGAGAAATGTCCCCGGCTCCTTTTTTGCTAAATAATCCTGAAACTACAATGCCCACTATTAAACGGATACGGGTAATCTGAATAAACCTTAACCGAAAAGTAAGGTATATCCCTGTTCCCAGTATTAGTATAATAAGGGGTATGCCCCATACGATTTCATTGATTATTTCTCCAAAGGACATGAAAAAGTTAGTTATATCCAGGACCAGGCTTTTCATCTTTTTGTCTCCTCTTTTAAATATTTAATAACTGTTCAGCTGCTGATTTTATTTCATTATTTTAACTCAGCACAATTTAATCCTCTTAGCATAATTTTATGCTATTTGTTCTGTTATAATACTCTGTTATGATCCTGGATATATATTATATTTGTTCATTACATTTGCTTTTTACAGCTATTACCTAATCTTGCCTGTTATGAATACCTCCTTTCCACATTCCCTGCAGCTATGGCTCTCATTTATTCCTTCATTTTTGGTCATAAACCCTGTTCGCCTCAAGAGCAGCCTGTCGCAGCGGGAACAGTAGGTATGGGAAAAAGCAGTGTCCCTGACATTACCAATGTAAACATAAGCCAGCTTTTCCCTGGCCCTGTGGAGGGCTTTTTCCAGAGTCTCTACCGGTGTAGGGTAAAGCTTCATTTTATGTGCCGGAATATAGCGGGAAAAATGAAGGGGCATTTCCGGGTTAATCCCCGCCAGCCAGTCTACCAGCCTACCTGTTTCCTCCAGTGAATCGTTAAGGGTAGGAATAACAAGGTTAGTCACCTCTACATGACATACAGAAGATGCCAGTTCTACCGTTTCCTTTACCGCTTCTAATTTGCCTCCGCAGTATTTCCGGTAAAAATCTTCGTTAAACCCCTTGACATCTATATTCATAGCATTAACATAGGGAAGAATTTTTTCCAGGGGATCCCTGTTGATAAAACCATTAGTAACCAGAACATTTTTAATGCCTTCCCTGTGCATTAATCTAGATGTATCATAGACATATTCATACCATATAGATGGCTCATTATAGGTATATGCTACTCCCCGCCACCGATCCTCAGGAATTCTGCTCTTTATCACTTCAACAATCTCTTCTGGCTTTAAAAATGCAGTTTCTGCCCGGCCAAAATCATGGGCAATACTCCAGTTCTGGCAAAAGCTGCAGTCCAGATTACACCCTACAGTCCCTATAGAAAAAATATCATTCCCGGGATAAAAGTGATAGAGAGGTTTTTTTTCAATAGGGTCCAGAGCACAGGAAACACATTTTCCATAGTTTAAAGTCATCAAGGTGCCCTCTCTGCCAACAGGATACTCCCTGACACCACACCTGCCCCCCTGCCCTTTTTCCAGGCGGCAGTTATGGGGACACAAATGACAGGTAACAATTTCTTTTTTTTTATCATAACTGTAAAACATGGCTTCTCTGGATAACTCTCTCCCGAGCATAGTTATTCCTCCAATCTAAAGTCAGTTCCCTTCTTACTTTATGTCCTCATTCCTCTTTAGCCACAGGGGACGGTCCATCGTATTCCCTTCGGCCCTGCGCTACGCTTCGGGTACGCTGGAACTGTCCCCGTGGCAACGCTCATATCTTTTTTCGCTGAAATACTAATGATATCTTTTAACTTCAAACCGGTAAAGCTGGTATTTTTCTTTTGGGGAAATGCCTGCTTTTTCCCGAGCAATGCTTACCTGATCTTCAACAGTATCCACACCTTCTAATTTGGGGAGTAATAGTCCGGTTTTAGAACCACATTTTACAATAACACCGTATTTTTCAGGATCAAGTTCTTGAAAGTCTTTAACAGGCTCAGGGGGCATGAGAACATCTACCGAGTATTCTATAAGGGGGAGCTCCTCCTCTGTAACCGGGGGAAAACGGGGGTCAGAAAGCCCTGCACTTAAAGCGTTCTCAACTATCTCTTGAGCAATAGAGTCCCGGGCAGGCTCTATGGTCCCGATACATCCCCTCAAAGCACCCTTTTTCTTAAGGGAAACAAAAACCCCTCCTTTTTCCTTTAAGTTTTCAGGTAAGTCCTTCAGGTCAGGAGTTTTTCCCTCCTTCAGATATTTCTCCAGTGTCTCCCGGGCCAGTTTTACGTAAGGGCTCTCTGCTTCCTTTTCTTCTCTCCCTTTCTTATCCCCTTCCTTTCCCTGACCAAATTCTCCAGTCCTGAAAAAGGCTACCAGGTATCCTACCCCAAAAGGGCCCTCATAGGATAATATCTCCGGCTTAACTTTATAACCATCTAAAGAACCCAGAGCCATAATTATAGGCCTGAGGCCGCATTCAGCAGCATTGTCCACCAGCTCTGACTTCAGGTTAATAACTTCATCAACCCTGTAACCTTCCAAAAGTTCCTTTAACTTTAAATCAAATTCTTTACCAGCAGGGTTATAGCCGGCAGGGGAACCCCGCTGCAGACAGTGGGAAAGATCGCCGCTGGCAATTACAGCCACTCTCCTGCTGGACTTTATTGCCGCCTCCTGCAGTGCTTTCCCAAAGGAAAAAAGTCGGGAATAATTGAGAAGACCCATGGTAATGTAGACAAAGGGAAGGGAAACCTTTTCTTGTAGAAAATACATGGGCACCAGGGCTCCGTGATCCAACTCCAGGGAAATATCATAACGCTTTGCCTGCTCTTCGTCTAGTTCCACCACCGGTATCCTTGCTTTTTCTGCCTCTTCCATTATACTTTTCACCAGCACCTGGTCATTATCAGCCCTTACACGAACCTGGGGTACTCCAAATTTTGCCAGGGAACCTTCCAGTGTCTTTTGGGACATTACTGCTATTCCATTTTGGAAGACCGGCCCGTGGGGGCCAATAATAACCACCGTATCCGGCCCGGATTCTTTCACCTCCCGGGCCAGGGTTTTCATGGCTTTTACAGTTTTATCTACTTTTTTTAATTCCCCTTTACCCACATCTGGAATAATAATAGGTGGATGGGGAGCTATGCCAGCACATACAATCTTACTCATAACTTATTAACCTCCAGTCACAATTATTATTGTGACTACTATTTTAATACATCCAGGGCTCATTATCAAAATATTTTATAATTCCACCATAAATTGCCCAGGATATCTTTTTCTGATACTCAGGGTCCTGCAAAAGTACAGCTTCTTCAGGGTTGGACAAGAATCCCACCTCCACTACAACACCAGGAATATATAAGTTTTCCAGCAGATAATACTCAGCAGTACTAATAGACCGGTTAGTATTTTGCAGTACACTTATTAGCTCCTCCTGAATCAGTCCAGCCAGGCGCATTCCTTCTTCATCCCCTTCCTGGTAAAATGTCTGCGCTCCTGACCATACAGAAGAAGCAATGGCATTACTGTGAATGGATACAAATAAATCCGCCTGGGATTTTTCTATAATTCCCAATCGGTTTTTCATATCCTGCCTTTTTTTAGGACCTTTGCTTGCTTCCAGTAAGTCCATATCCTTTTCCCTGGTCATAATAACTGTTGCTCCTCCTTGCTGTAAGTAGTCCCTGAGCATTATTGAAACCGCCAGATTTACATCTTTTTCAATTGCTCCATAATTGAATGCCCCCGGATCATATCCACCGTGACCCGGATCAATAGCTATCACTCTAGCAGCCATGGGCATCCTGTACTGAATCTTTTCAGGCTGGGGAAAAGCATGAAATATAAATAGCCCTACTGTGGAAAAGAAAAAAAATGACAAAAAGATTGCCAGGGATTTTGTTCTAGGGTTTAAGTAATATACTAATTTAACCTTCTATTCCCCCTTTCTTAATGTAATGTAATGTAATGTAATGTAATGTTGATTCTGCTGCAAAAACCATATTCCCCTTGATTCTTGCCCATATATAGTATTCTATGAGAGTTGCTAACTCAATATATTGGGGTGGCAAATTGCAAAACTGACTTTATGCAGTGGAATCAA
>CAYYWR010000145.1:0-4824 GCA_964474145.1 uncultured Syntrophomonadaceae bacterium | reverse complement strand
AATATCCCTATAACCTATCAGGATTTAGGAGGAGATTTTGGCAGAAAGATATTTTTCTTCTCCGATACCTATGAAATAAGGCAAAGAAAGATAGAAAAGCTACTATTGAACAATATAAAGAAAAAATAACATAAAAATTTAAGGCAAATTATCACGTGGAAATAATAACATGTTAAAATAAAATTAATGGGAACTTTTTTTTAAAATACAGGGTATTCTGGTAATTGTAATATTTTTATTTATAGTTTTTGCTTCCCTTATGCTTATTGTGGGAGGCCTTGCTTATAATCATTTTATAATAATGGGCAGTTAATAATTAAGGGCAGTTAATAAATAATAATGGGAGCAAGGAATGGTGGGCTTCCAGGCAAGATAAGGCAAGGTAAGATAAGATAAGGTAAGGTAAGGTAAGGTGAGGTGAGGTAAGGTAAGATATTTATGGAGTCAGTCAAATGGAGGTTTATTATGTATTTATTAGAAAGCAGAAGTTATTTTGGCAGGAGTTATTTAGACAGAAGTTGTTCAGGCAGGAGTTATTCAGGCCGGAGTTATTTGGCAACCTGGCTAGCAGCCCTGCTATTATTATCATACATGTTAATATTCTGGACAGGCTGTCAAAATGCTTTACCGGTAAAAAGTGTTATGGAGGAATTAAGTGGAGAAAACTCCTGCTGCCAGGAAGAGCAGTTGGAGGAAAAAAGAAGAATAGAGGAAAAATGGAACAGTAGAGAGATAGAGCTGGTGGCAGGCCCAGAGGAACAAGTGGTCAGGGCCGATGAACTGGGCATTTTATATTACTTTGAAGAAGGGGATACAGTGCCGGTAGAAGACGATTCTTTCCTGCCCCGGGTGGACTACTGTGCCCAGAGTATTAAAAGCAAAATATCTCAACTGTTTCCCGAAACACTGGTCCAGCCCCAGGAGGCCCAGCTTGTTTTCCAGGGAGAACCCCTGGTTAAAGAGCACCAGAATGGGAAAAAGCTTTCTACCGAAAGGGCTGCCCGGACAGTAATCAATAATATATGGGAAGACAGAATACAGCTGCCGGTGGAAGTTCTGGAACCGGAGGTTACTACGGAGGATATAGAAGGAAAGGGTATTAAAGAAAAATTGTCTTCCTACAGTACTTCCTTTGACCCCAGGGTGCAGGGAAGAACAAAAAATATCCAGCTAACTTCCGAAAGCGTAGACCATACCATATTAGAACCCGGAGAGACGTTTAGCTATAATCAAGCGGCCGGACCCTATACCTCAGATAGGGGTTTCCAGAAGGCGCCAGTTTTTCGGCGGGGCACTATTATTACCGGTTTAGGGGGAGGAGTGTGCCAGGTATCCTCCACACTTTATAACGGAGCTCTTCTGGCGGGGATGGAAATTGTGGAAAGGCACCCCCACTCTCTGCCTGTCTGGTACGTGCCCCTGAGCCGGGATGCAGCTGTATCCTACGGCCGGGGGGACCTGAAAATCAAAAACTCTTCCCAGCACCATATTTATATACGCATGGAATTTGACGGGGAAAAGGGCGAGGTGAAAACTACCCTTTGGGGCACTAAGGAAAAAGAAGTGCAGGTTGTGAGTGAAATAGAAAAAAGGATTTCACCTCCCGTGGAGGAAAAAGAAGTTGAAGGTTTGGAGGAAAAGGTGGTCAAAGAAGAGGGCCAAGATGGATACCGGGCAGCCGCCTGGAGAATTATAGATGGTAACTGGGAATTGTTGTCCCGGGATTATTACCAGCCCTTAGCCCGGGTAATAGAAGTGCCCCTGGAGAAAGAGGAGGAAGAAAAAGAAGATAAGAAAGAGGATGAAGAAAAAGAAGATAAGAAAGAGGAGAAAGAAAAGGAAGAGGAGGAGCTGGACCCGGAGGATAAAGATTCTGAAGAGGGTCCGGAGGAAGACATGGAAGGGGATCCAGAAGAAGGCCCAGACGAGGACGTGGAAGAAGGCCCAGAAGAGGATTTAGAAGAAGCAGGTGACCCGGATACAGATGGTCCGGAAGAAGAACTGGAAGAAAATGGCCCGGAAGAAGAGATTACAGCGCCGGTAGACGAACCGATAAGTAAGGTAGAGACAGAAGGACCGGTGCAAAAATTCTTATTATAAGACAGAGGTGATTTATTAATTGTGAACCAGGTTGATGATTATATTGCTACCCTTGAGGGTAAAAAGAAAGCTTGTATATCTGAACTTGTGGATTTTATGCGCGAAGCATATCCCGACCTTTCAGAAAGTATTGAGGGAAATATGCCTACTTACAGGGGTGAAAGTTTTCGTATAGCTTTTGTGGTCAGGAAAAACCATCTTACCTTTTATACCAGCGACCTGCAGTTTTTATCCCTGATAAAAGAATTACTTCCAGGGACCGGGCTGGGGAAGAGCTGTGCAAAAATAAAATATAGTGAAGAAGAAATGTTAAATATAATAACGGATGTCATTAAAGAAATAGTAAGCTTCCACAAGGCGCAGAGAAGCTCTAAAGTTAATGATATAAAGGCAGCTAAAAAATGGGCCAATATACCTCAGGACATTAAGGAAGTTCTAGTAAACAATGTTTATTGTGCTAATTGCAGTGTTACCAAAATAGTAGACTATGGGCTGCATGATGATCAGCTTGGACTGGTGCTTAAAGGGAAATGTGAAAAGTGTGGCAAGACTGTAGCAAGGTTTATTGAAAGCGATTAATCAAAAATGTCCGAAAAACTTCCGAAAAACATCCGAAAAACATCCTAAAATTTCCCTTTCATTAAGCACTTTTATTTCCCTGTATCTTTATTATTTGACTTTATTGTTTGAGCCTGTACCAGACTTATCCTTGATAATTCAGCAGCCCACCTCACCATAATGTCCACAGCAATTTTTTCTGGTTTTAAGCTTAATTAAATTATTTCTGAGGACCATTTTAACTTTACTGAAAAAAGGAAGCGGGTTGTTTTTCCAATTACTAAATACTCCTTGTAAAGAAGGCCTTTTTTTTGGCTGTTTCATGGGTTGTCTCATTATATGATCACTCCATTAAAATATTTTTTTTGAGCAGGTTACTCTAACAGCAGGTTATTCTAGCATTAAAGGGAGAATTTATCATTAAACAAAAATCGTTAGCTATAAGGGATAGGGATAGCTGCAAAAAAATAAGCTGTATATAACTTTTTTCTTCGTCAATATATGGAGCAATTCCTGCATAATAAAAAAAGTTGGATATTTTTATAACAGGGGAGGTATCTCCTCAGCCCTGAGTTCTACCAGCTTGTGACAGGGCCTGGCTATTGTTGTTTTTATGATTCTCCTACCCCTTTATTTATTTAGGCTGGTCATCTGGACTAGAAATCTATAATTCTGTAATCTTGTAATCTTGAAGGAGGTAAAAAAAATGAAGCCCAAATATATTGCTATTTTAGTACTGGTTGTTCTTTTGGTAATCATTCTGGCGCAAAATACCCATGCTATAACTATAAACTTGTTTTTTTGGAGTATTAGCATGAGCCAGGTGCTTCTGATATTCTTTTCCGCTTTAGCTGGTTTTATTATTGGATACCTGACTTGCCTGCTGACAAATAAGAAAATGAAAGCCAAAAAGGGCGCATAGTGGCAATGGCATAGGGGTACAAAGATAGGGGCATAAAGGCCTGGGGGTACAGGGGTATAGGGTATAAGGATAGGATCATAAGGGCATAAGGGCATAAGGGCAATTAACCGAAGAAAAGATTTGCCAGTAGGCCGGCCAGCGTTGGCAGGGCTATATAAGTGCAGTATTTGAGTGCTACAAAGCGGGGGCCCAAAAAAGTGAATTCATAGGGCAGGTGCCCAAGATTAATCATCCCCCAGGCGGTGATCATGGCCACCGCAGTCCCGGTGGTTACATTATCCCGGAAGACAGCGTCAAATAAAGGGAAAAAGGCAAAGGGCCCCCCTTGAATAAGGGCCCCTATGACAGGCCCTATGATTAAGCCTTTCCAGCCGGATTCTTCACCCAGCCAGGTCTGCAGCGCTTTTTCAGGTATTAATATATTAATAAAACCTACAATAATAAAAGCCAGTAACAGGAGCGGCAAAACGTTTAAAAACATTTTTTTTGCTTCTTTCAGGCCATCTATATGCTTGCCCCGCCGATACGCGACGACAAAAAGAGCTGCGGCCATAAAAGACAATACTAAAAAGGCACTAGTCAGTTTGCTCACCCCTTTTCGGCGCTTTATTCTTTACCTGGAGCTGTCTTACTTCTTCTTTGATTTTTTCTCCATACCCCCATAAAAAGGTATTTAAAACTATTCCTGCCAGTATGGGAATGGCAAAAGTAATTAAGAAGCGGATAGCTGTTATCTCCACCCCAACAAATACAATCTCCATTGGAATTCGAGCAACGTTCCAGAGGGTTTTTGCAGCCAAAAAACTAATCATGGTGCCAATACTGGCACCTGAAACAATTAATGTTGCCATTAAAGGATAGAAGAAGAAAGGTCCCCCGGGAACCAGGGTTCCCATCACTGACCCCAAAAATGGCCCTTTCCAGCCCGCCTCTTCCCCCAGCCACCTGGTTACCATTTCTTTGGAGATTAATATAGAAATTAAGCCGGCAGATGCAAAAGCCATAACTAAAAGGGGGAAGACCTCCAGGAGAGTTTGTCCGGCTATCCAAAAACCTCTGCCCACCAGCGGTAAGCCTCCCTGAAAAAAAGCGACAATAGCTAAAATAGTGGCAGTGACCGCCATTCCTGTAGCTGTTTTATTCATTCCTTGTTCCACTCCTTATATTAACCCTGCTTGAAAATATAACACTTCCTTCCTTCCTTCCTTCCTTCCTTCCTTCCTTCCTTCCTTCCTTCCTTCCTT
>CAYYWR010000144.1:0-4868 GCA_964474145.1 uncultured Syntrophomonadaceae bacterium | reverse complement strand
CTATTCTGGCCTTCTCCAGCAGGGTTAGAGTGATGGGCTCTGCCTTTGCCTCCCCTGGAGGTCAGGCCGGTTCTAAAAGAGGCAGCTCTTCTTTGTCTGCAAGGAATTCCTCCAGGGGATACCAGGGGCTGTTTTCTGGTTTCCTGGGATAAGTGCTTATTACCAGCAGGTTCTTGGCCCGGGTGGCGGCCACGTAAAGGAGGCGCACCCCTTCGGCCTCCTGGTACTTTCTTTCCTCCTCCTGGTAATGGTCCCATTGGGGAGGAAGTGCCAGAGTTTTGCGGCTGTAGAAGGCCTCCTTCTGGATAACCAGGTAACCTCCGGCTTTTTCTCTTTCCCTGACCACATGCAGGTCCGGGTCGTGGGAAGGATCCCGGCCGGGATTAGCCAGGATAACCACAGGCGCTTCCAGTCCCTTGGCCTTGTGGAGATTCATAATCCTCACTGCGGAAGTTCCCCCGCCTTCAATATCCAGTTCCTCCTCCAGGCCTTCTTCCAGCAGGCGCTGCAGAAAGTCCACCGCCTGGGGGAAACCCCTTTCCCCCAGGCTCTCCTGCTGGCGGAGAAGCTCCAGGGCCTGCAAAAGATATCCGGCCCGTCCCCTGCCCAGCTCTCCAGCCAGGGCCAGGGGTATAAACCCCAGTTCCGAGACAATCCTTTCCACGGCGCTGCTGGGAGGCAACTCCCTGGTCCATTTCCAAAACTGCTTTAAGGTTTCCCAGGCAGGCTCAAAGACCTCCCGGACTTCCGGCTCCAGGTCACGGGGTATGCTGCTGAAAAAATAAAACCTGCCTCCTGCGTTTTTGTAACGGTACAGATAATCATCGCTTACCCCGAAAAAGAGTCCCCGCAGGGCCGCCACCAGGGGCACAGGATTGTCCGGGTCGGCCAGGGATTGCAGAAGGCAGATAAGCTCCTGCAATTCCACCGATTGGGAAATATCTCCCCCTCCGGAAAGGATAAAGGGAATGCCCCGGGCTTCCAGGGCTCTGGCGTAAAGGGACATATGTTTCTTGTAACGGACCAGTATCAGGAAATCACCGGGAAGGGGCTCTGCCCCCAGGCCCTTTTCCCTTTCCTCCCCTGTGCGGCTCAGGGCAATATCCCCCTCCAGGGAACCGTGAATCCAGCTGGCAATGCGGGAGGCATCCTGCCTGGCGATTTCTTCGGAGTTATTCCCCTTCACTCCCTCCAGATTTAGCTTATATACACCGCTGCAGGTGCCCTTTTCCTTTTCCCTTACCCGGTCCATGGGAACAAAACCCGCCTGGTAGGGAGGGGAAAGAGGGGTAAACAAATCTGCAAAAGCCAGGTTTGTCCAGTCAATAATCCCGGGCAAAGAGCGAAAGTTAGAGGTAAGGTAAAGGACCTCTCCCCCTGATTTACTGATCATATCTTTTACCCGGTTATAGGTGTCAATATCGGCGCGGCGGAAACGGTAAATAGACTGCTTGGGGTCCCCTACCACAAAGAGGGAGCCGGGGCGGGGGTTCAGCTTTGTCCAGTCTTTTTCAGACAGTTCCCCCCCTGTCATGTAAAACATGATTTCTGCCTGTATGGGGTCGGTATCCTGAAACTCATCCACCAGGAGGTGGGTATAACTCTCCTGGAAATAACTTCTAACCTCCGGGTTATATTTTAAAAGCTCTGCCGAGAGCATGAGAAGGTCCTGGTAGTTAAGTTTGTTTTCCCGACGGCGCATTTCCCGGTAGCTTTCAGCGGCGGGAAGTAAAAAGTTGAGGAGGTGAAAATGCCGGTATTCCTGCCAGGCTTTTATGGCCGGCTGGATTTCTTTTTCCCGGAAATCGTTAAAGATGCCTTCAAGTTCTTTGGTTTCATCCTTGGAAGGCCAGCGTTTATAAGTGGGTTTGGCATTCTGGTCCATTTTCTCCAGGAGGCGCAGCAGGTAGCGGTCCTGCTGTAAATCAAACATCCGCTGCCAGCGCAGGGCCCTCAGGACAACCTTCTGCAGGTCGTCCCAGCCCTGGGGTGGCTGTTGGGAGGGAAGTTGTTTTCTGGCCAGCTGACAGAAATTATTTAGCTTTGCTCTGACACTGGTAAGGTCCGGGTAGTCAGCTTTTGAGGAAATCATCTCCACATCAGGATAGCGGTTTAGCTCCCGGAAGGCACCCTTGATGTCCTCCGGGGACAGGTCCAGCTTCCCTAGCTGCTCCAAAAGATTTCCCCCATTAAAGCGTACTTCCAGAAGATAATCTTCCCAGGCCTTTTCCTCCAGGAGTTTTTCCTCCAGGCCTTCAATCTCGGCAAAGTCCGGGGCTATCCCGGCTTCCACAGGCCTTTCCTTTAGAAGGCGGGCGCAGAAAGAATGTATGGTGCCTACAAAAATCCCTTCCATTTTCCCCAGGGCTTCTCCCAGGCGCTCTTTAACCCGGGGGTCATCTTCCTTCCTGAACATTTCCTCCAGGCGGAGCTGGAATTTTTCCTTTAGCTCGCCGGCAGCCTTGCGGGTAAAGGTAACCGCAGCCAGCTTTTGGGGATGACAAAAGCCGCCGGCCAAAAGAGCGGCCATTCTGTCCACCAGTTTGGTAGTTTTACCGGAACCGGCTCCTGCCTCCACCAGGAAGTTTTCCTCCAGCCGGGTGCGGATGGCTTCCCGGGCAACAGCATCTTTTAACTTTTTACTCATATTCCTGCAGCTCCTTCCAGGGTAGTAATTCCGCGTTATTTTCCCGGGAGAGTTTAACCTTCATGCGCTCTACCGGGTGGGGAAAGCGGCATACCAGCTGATAATCACAGTAATTGCAGCGTTTTGGATTGTCCGCTGGACAAAAAGTGCCTGAAGAGAGAAGGTCCAGCATTTTTTGCAGGGCTTCCAGTGCCTCCTGCCGCCTGTCCTGGCAGTAGAGGAAACGCTGGCCTTCTCCTTTTTCAGTGGGAAATATGTAGCCGGCATCCTTCACCCGGGCCCGGGGGTTTTCCTGCTGCAAGATTTTTTCTGCGGCCATAGCATAAAGGGCATGCTGGATCTGCCGGCCCTCTTTTAAATTTTTTCCTTCTTCGTATCCGTAGGTGCCCCCCGTTTTAAAGTCCAGGACCCGGTACTCTCCTTCAGGGGAAATCCGGTCAATGCGGTCTATCCTGCCCCTGAGGCTGATAGTCCCTCCCCGGGGAAGTTCTATCTGTAAGGGCTTCACCAGGCCCTGCCCGGCCTGGCCTACATCTTCAGGGCCAAGGCCAAAGGGGACCTCCAGATAAACCGGGATGCTCCCCTCCTGCCAGAGTTCCTCTTCTGCCCGCAAAAAGACTTCCAGGCCCTGTAACAGCTGGGCCTTTTCCTGCTCATAAACAACAGGGCCGGGGGGAGGGATTTCTTCTTTTATTTCTGCAATAAGCTCCCGGGCAATTTTTGTAAGTAAATCCTGGTCCGGGGTGGGGCAGGCGGCGGAGGGGTCCTTTCGGGAGCAGATCTCCCTGAGGTAGTATGCATAAATGCAGTGTATTAAAAGGCCGCGGGAAAGGGGGTCCAGCCACGTGCCGGGATCAAATACTTCCTCGTGGGGGGGCTCTATCCCGAGAATGTGACGCAAGAAATAGGAGTAGGGGCAGGTGGCAAGCCTTTGGATTCCTGTAGCTGATAGGGCCCGCTGGCTTTTACAGGGGTCAAACTGGTCAAGATTTGCCTCTACCTTGCCGTCATATACGGTGAAAGACTCACTGCTGCGGGCTTCCTCTGCCAGCAGTCCCCCATGAATGCCCTGGTAGCATTCCCTGATACTTTGCAGGCCCCCGGCTTTCTTTGCATTCAGGACCAGGGAACACCACCACTGGTCATCGCTGAAGGAGTCAAGGTTTTCCTGGGGAAAGTAAGCCGCCGGCTTTGCCAGGGAATTCATAAAGTCACTGTAATCAGCCTGGGGATTCCTGGTTTTCAACCGGTAAACCTGCAATAGAACAGCAGTGGGAAAGGAGGCCCTTCCCTCTATGGGGTCCAGGGATGGAAAGCTCAAGGTGATTTTTCCCCTGCGGGAAGCCAGGAATCGGTTTAAGCGGTATATGTTTTCCTGGGGAAGTGCAGACCTGCTCTTCAGGTTGGGGCTCAGGGCAGACCTTTCCCTTTCCAGGAGAACGGGATCCTGGAGGCCGCTGCCGGGAAAATGGCCGTCATCCAGGCCGACTATAAAGGTATGGGGGCGGTAAATCCACTCCCCCTGGTGTAAAGAGGTTACGTGAAGGTGCCCCGGCTCCGGGCCGGAAGCCCCAATGCAAAGGTTTTCCAGGCAGTTTTTTAGCCTCTTTACTCCTCTTTCCAGGGGGATTTCTCCCTGCAGGCTCCTGGAGGCCTCGGCAAGATGTTCCTGGAGGCTTTCTGAGGCAGCACTATCCCGGTTGTCCTTTATGCTGGCGCAAGACTTGAGTATCTCTCCCAGGCCGCTGCAAAGCTGATTAAAGTTAACTTCACCCTTTTCCCCCTGGAGAAAAACCTTGTCCAGGATAAAAGATATAACCTTTTGCAGCTCCCGGGCCTGCTCCTGCTGCCTTTGCAGGTAAGCCTTGAGGCCTTCCCGCTCTTGTTTTTCTGCCCTTTGGGCTTGTGTCTGGAATTCCTGTTCCAGGGCTTTCAGGCAGGGCAGGTATCTTTCCCCACCCCACCCGATCCCTGCCCGGCGTAAAAGGCGGGCCAGGTTAATACCTGAAGAAACCTTCAGGGTGCCTTCTGTAAAGAGCCGGTATAAGATAGGGGCAGAGTAGTTTTCCCCCATCCAGGACAGAAGGCCAAAGAGGAGCTTCCCCGGGCGTGTGAAACTTACCGGGATGCCCTGGGCAAAGGTAAGGGGTATCCTGCAGGTGGAAGATAGGGTTAGAAGGAGGGGAAGGTAAGCCTTATCACTGGTATAGCAAATTACAGC
>CAYYWR010000143.1:0-4882 GCA_964474145.1 uncultured Syntrophomonadaceae bacterium | reverse complement strand
TGGCTTAGCGAATTTATATCTTTCGCTGTAGTGTTAATATAACTCCTGAGCTAATTATAACATACACATGTTCGCTATAGCAACAGCCGCTAGAAAAAAAAACACAAAACAAGCAGGAATTAATTAAGGCTTATTCTAATACTTTTTTAAATAGCTTAACTCACTAACTCCATAGGCCTTTATGTCTGTTTTATTCTTGTATTTTGTGGTAAAATATAAATAAGAAAGGAGTGATTCCATGGGAAATCATATTAAAACTATAGGGCTCATGACTCTATTGACGGTAGTTTTTGTTGTATTGGGGGGTGCTATAGCTGATGAACAAGGTCTCTATATCGCCTTTTTCTTCGCTATAATTCTCAATTTTTCTGCCTACTGGTTCAGCGATAAAATGGCTATCGCCATGACCCGCTCCAAACCTCTAAAAGAGTCAGAAGCTCCGGATTTATACGAAATGGTAAGGCAACTGACACAAAAGGCTAATCTTCCCATGCCCCGCCTTTATATCATGCCTACCCATCAGCCCAATGCCTTTGCTACCGGCAGGAACCCCAACAAGGCTGTAATATCTGTTACAGAAGGGCTATTGCGCCTTTTGAACAGAGATGAAATAGAAGGGGTTCTGGCCCATGAGCTGGCCCATATTCGTAACCGGGACATACTGGTGGGCTCTATTGCAGCAGTTATGGCCGGCGCTTTAACAGTTCTGGCCCGCATGGGTATGTGGCAGACAATGCTGGGGGGAGGCCGGAGACGGGAAGGTTCTGGAGCCATTCTCCAGCTGGTAGCCATCATCCTGGCCCCTATAGCTGCCCTGTTAATAAGGATGGCTATCTCCCGTTCCAGGGAATACCTGGCTGATTCAACTGCCGCCAATATTACCGGAAATCCCGCCGGCTTATCCAATGCGCTTTTGAAATTACAGCAGGGGGTAAAACGCCAGCCTTACGAAGTTAATGAAGCCACCTCCCACATGTTTATTATTAATCCCCTGTCCGGGGCAAAGGGCAGAAGCTTTTCCAGTCTTTTCAGCACCCACCCTCCCATAGAGGATAGAGTGCGCCGACTTCAAAGAAGATAGCATATCTCTTTGGTAAAATATTAATGAGAGGAGGAAGGTACACCGTACCGAGTAATATGAAGGTAGTTTTTCATGATAATTTTGTTGCAACATACACCAGAGACCCGGCTGCTGCTGTAGGCCGGTTAGACCATTCCCTGGAGGAGGTAAGGAAGCGCTATCCCCTGGTAACACCAGAACCCTGTATTGATGAAGACGTCCTGCTGGTTCACAATCTTAACCTTCTGGAGGATGTTAAGATGGAGGAATATGTCTACAAAATGGCCCTGCTGGCCGCCGGCGCCACCATTGAAGCCTCTAACATTGCCATGGAGGGAGAGTTTTCCTTTGCCCTCTGCAGGCCCCCGGGGCACCATGCCAGCCCGGGTCACTGTTGGGGTTTTTGCTATTTTAACAATGTAGCTATTGCCGTACAAAAACTACTATATGAAGAAAAAATTGATAGCGCTTTAATTATTGATTTCGACCTGCATTTTGGAGATGGTACCAGCAATATCTTTGCCAGTGAACCCAAAGTTGATTACTGGCATGTTAAGGGGGGCAACCGCTTCGACTTTGTTAAAAACCTGGAAAAATATCTCCAGACAGCGTCAGCAGATATAGTAGCCGTATCGGCAGGATTTGACCGCCATCAGGCAGACTGGGGGCATATGCTTGCTACAGAAGATTACGGGACCATGGGAGAACTGTTAGGGGATTTTGCTGTAAAAAACTGTCAGGGAAGACTTTTTGCTGCCCTGGAGGGGGGATATAACCATACCTCCCTGGGAAACGGCATTGCAGCCTTCCTGGAGGGACTGGAAAGCTCTAAAACATAGGCTGACAGCTTTACATTTTATCATCCTTTAATCCTGTAATCCTGTTACTCTATCACCTTATTATCTATACAACTTATCATCTAAAAAGCGGAGGCATCTTAGTTTTGAAAAGAGAAATGGAGAAGCGTTTTTGGGAAATAGATTTCCTGCGGGGAATAGCTATAATAATAATGATGCTTTTCCATTTTCTTTTTAATTTATATTATTTCGGGAACCTGGATATAAACTTAACTACCGGCTTTTGGTCCTATTTTGCTGACACCGGCGCATCAATATTTTTATTGCTGGTAGGCATTTCCCTGACCCTGAGCTATTCCAGGGCAACTTTATCAACAGCAAGGCTGTTTAAAAAATTCTTCAAAAGAGGCCTGAAAATTTTCTCCTGGGGAATTATCATTACTATTATTACCCGAATTTTTTTGGGAGATATGTATGTAATTTTTGGGGTGCTTCACTTAATTGGAGTTTCTATAATACTGTCATATCCTTTTTTAAAATTCCGGGGCTGGAATGTTTTGATAGGTGTGTTTTGCATAATCACAGGGGCCTGTATAGAAAACCTGGTTATGGACTTCCCCTGGCTGTTATGGTTGGGATTAAGGCCTGCCCAATTTTCTACGGTTGATTATTTCCCTCTGCTCCCCTGGTTTGGCGTAGTGTTAATAGGGATTTTTTTGGGGAACGTGTTATACCCCGGCCACAGGCGCATCTTTTATCTAGTTGACCTCTCCCATTTATCCCCGGTAAAATCCCTTTGCTTTTTGGGCAAACACTCTCTTTTTATTTACCTGGTTCATCAGCCAATTTTTATTGTTATACTGTTTTCCCTGGGACTGATCAGTTATGCGTGATGGGAGGTGTTAAAATTGGAAAGGAAATTAGACATTGTTCTCACCCGGGAAGAAATTGAAAAAAAAGTAAAAGAATTAGGAACTATAATATCCCGGGACTATAAAGGAAAAGACCTGGTGCTTATTAGTGTTCTGCGGGGCAGTGTATATTTTGCCGTAGATTTGAGCAGGAGCCTGTCCATACCCTTTTCCCTGGACTTTATCAGTATCTCCCGGTATGGGGAAAGCACAGACAATGCAGGAATAGTTCGCATCACCAAGGACCTGGATATCAATGTTTCCAACAAACATGTGCTGATTATAGAAGACATAGTTGACACCGGGCTTAGCCTGAGCTATCTTTTACGCAACCTGGAAACCCGCAACCCTGCCGACATAAAAGTATGTACCATGTTGAATATAAAGGCGCGAAGAATAGTCAATGTGTCCCTGGATTATAAAGGGTTTGACCTGCCGGATATCTTTGTGGTGGGATACGGCCTTGATTACAATGAAAATTACCGGGAGCTTCCATATATAGCGGAGTTTAGCATTATTAATGAATAAAAATAAAGAAAACCAGTGATTAAACTGGTTTCCTTTACCAAACAGTATGTTATTGGTCGTTGTCGTCATCGTTGTCGTAAACTGGCGGCAGTATGGGTCTAATCTGCTCCGGATAAAAGGGAGGCCACTCAATATCCTCCAGCCATTCTTCAACATCTGGACATTCATCGTCAATTGGCTTTTCTTCTTCGCATTTCTTGGGTGGAGGACAGTAACCATAAGCAGGAACCAGTAATTGAACATTGGCAAATAGCTTAAAGAGGATAAGTTTCCCTACACAGCAGCGTATAGTTGCTTTACTGATGGGGAAGCAATCTATCAAATCCAAAAAGATTTCGCAATAAGGTTCCAGACCCTGCTCCCCGGCCCGCTTCAATCTTATGATTTTCTCTACTTTAATGGGATCACTTGTGTGTACATTCCATCCTTTATCATCTTTCCACTTAAACTTGATTTTGTAATAAAAGACTGAGCGCACTCTCTGACAGGGTAATATTTCACACTCCCTGGGATACTCCTTATCTTCAATTATTTCTGCTTTGATACACTTAACATCTTTAATATCTCCTGTAATATGGCAGGTGAGATCTATATCTACAGTATTTACATCAGCTAGCTTGCATTCTTCAAACACTTTATCCACCTTAAGACAAACAACCTCTGTGGGCTCCGGGCAACCTGTATAAGGGTCGCAAAAACCTGGCTTTACTTCGTTGTCAATTTCAAAGTAATCATTAATGTTATAGTTTTGGCCTCTTTTGCTACAACCATCCATTAAATAAAACCTCCTTTCTTTGATATACCTAATGCCTTCTCTAATGAAGGAATTTTGGCTTATTTTAAAAACATTATATGCATACATATAGCAAGTTGTGCATTTTTACATACAGGAAATCAATTTATGAAAAAACCTTTTATCAATGTATCTAACAGGGAGGGCATGCATATATATCAATAAGTTAACTACAAAACAAGGCAGGTGAAAATAAAAGTGTTAAATGGTGTCAACACATTGAGTTCCTCCCCTTTTCTAATAAACGAAGATAACAAAAACTACCGAATCTTTTTTATCAGCCAGGGCAGATTAAAATATCTGCAATCCTCCCACAGGGGAAAAAACTGGTCAGAAGAAAAGGAACTGCTTCTGGAAGATATTCAAGGGAGGTCTCAGGGAAATATTCAAGAAAAGCCTCAGGAAAGGCTCCAGGAGGGTGTTCAGGAAGTGCTTCAGGAAGGACCTCAGAAGGGTGTTCAGGAAGTGCTTCAGGAAGGACCTCAGGAGAGAATTAGTAGTTTCACAGCAACTATTGACCCACAAAAAAGAATACACCTTGTATATAGAGATGATAAAGGTAGTCTTTTCCACCTGTTTCCAGACAGTGGTAAGTGGAAAAGAATTGCTTTAATGGATGAAAAAAAATATTGTGCAGCCGGGTTTTTCAGCCTCACTTCAGTGGATTCCATTATTCACTTGCTGTATCCTGGCCTGGACAGGTCAAGCAATCAATGGAAACTAATGCACAATATGTTAAGGATGCCAGAACAAAACATGCAACATAATATGCAAAATAATTTCCGGTGGGAAT
>CAYYWR010000142.1:0-4939 GCA_964474145.1 uncultured Syntrophomonadaceae bacterium | reverse complement strand
AGCCTGTCATTAGGAATAATAATCAGGGTGTCCACTTTTTCTTTAAGTATTTCTATTCCCTGTTCAGCCTGGGTTAAACGTTTTTTGCCTTCGAAGGTAAAGGGCTTGGTTACTACTCCTACGGTTAAAGCCCCCATTTCCTTGGCTACTTCAGCGATTACAGGTGCCGCCCCTGTACCTGTCCCTCCCCCCATACCTGCTGTAACAAATACCATATCCGAGCCTTTAAGAATCTGTTGGAGTTCCTCCCTGCTTTCTTCAGCAGCCTGACAACCAATTTCAGGATTGGCGCCAGCCCCTAACCCTTTAGTCAGCTTTTCCCCTATCTGCACCTTGACATTGGCTTTAGCCAGGTACAGAGCCTGGGCATCAGTGTTAACCGCAATAAAATCAACACCCTTTAAGCCTGCTTCAATCATTCGGTTCACTGCATTACTTCCTCCGCCACCTATACCTATAACTTTAATTTGAGCAAACTGTTCCATTTCATTATCAAATTCTATCATACATTACTTACCCCCTTACCCAATAAACGGGTTAATCAAAAATTTCAAAAAGCCAGTTCTTAATACGTGCTAAGAATTTGGGCATAACAAGCTTTATTTCCTTTTTGGTTGCAGGAACCATGTGTGATACTTGCACATAATGAATTATTCCTACTCCCGTAGAGTAAATAGGACTTTTTACACCTATATATTCAGGTTGTGCAACCTGAACCGAAGAATCTAAAACTTCTTCGGCTAGTTCAGTCACCCCCTTCATTAAGGAAACTCCACCTGTTAGAACAACCCCTGCCGGCAGAGAATTCAAAAAACCCATTCTCTCTAATTCTTCCCTGGCCAAAAAAATTATTTCTTGAACTCTAGGCTCAATTATACTGGACAAAATCTCTTCATTAACCTTTTTATGACCTTTACCTCCAACATTTTTTATTTCTATTTCTTCCTGGGACTCAATCATGGATACTAAAGCTTTTCCGTGATTGAGTTTTAAACTATCTGCCTGTTCTATAGTAGTTCTTAAACCTACCGCTATATCACTGGTAATATAGTCTCCCCCTACAGGCAATACAGAAACATCCCGTAGTCCTCCCTGCTGAAAAACAGCTATCTCTGTAGTTCCTCCGCCGATATCAATCAAGGCTACTCCTAATTCCTTTTGATCCTCAGTAAGGGAAACTTCTGCATTGGCTAAAGAGTTTAGGACCATGCCATCTATTTCCAGCCCTGAACGGTTTACACAGCGCATTAAATTTCTAATGGAGGTTATAGCTCCCGTGATAATCATGGCATCTACTTCCAGGCGGACTCCTACCATTCCTACAGGGTCACGGATGCCATCATATCCATCAACAATAAACTGCCTGGGTATTATATCAATTATTTCCCTGTCAGGAGGCATGGCTATAACCCTGGAAGCCTGTATAACCCTTTCTACATCTTCATGGGTTATTTCTTTATCTTATCAAGATACTGCAACTACTCCCCGGTTATTAATTAGTGTAATATGTGTACCTACTATTCCTAAAAAAACCGTATTAATTTCCATATTAACCATGCGCTCTGCTTCTTCTACAGCTTCCAATATGCTCTGCACCGTTTTATCCAGATCTACAATTACTCCTTTACGCAACCCTTTAGAAGGACTGGTGCCCACACCAATAATATTAATTGTCCTGTCCTGATTCATTTCTCCAACAATAACTCTTATATTAGAGGTCCCTATATCCATACCTACCATGACATTTTCACTTTTTTTTCCCATAACTGAACCTCCCTTGACGCCTGCAGGTAATTATTTCCTGAACAATATATAATACCCTTTATAAATTATTTCAACATATATTAATAATTCCCTTTTTTTGAGGATAAATTTTACTAATAATTATGTTAAATCAATTATTTATAATAGTTTTGCTGGAAATGACTTACCCTCAAGTCAATATATTCAGGCACCGTGCCCTTTTGCCTGATTTCCACTATGACATCAGGTATTTCCTTTATTTTTTTATCAAAGTTTTCCGTGCCCAGCCATATCTCTATTCCATCTAAAGTATAAACTATTAAATTGTTAGGATTTTTTAAATTAAAATCAGAAAAAACCGAAAGCTTTTCTGCTGGCATGGAAGAAAAAACTTGCAATATCTCTTTTAAGTATGTAATATCTTTTTCTTTAATGTTCTGGCCTATAAAAGGTCTGTTAAAATTAATTCCGGTAAGAAGGGGCATTTCCCCATTTATTTCATCAAGTCCACCTAATACAGTTCCATCCCGGGATATTTCTAAAAACTTTCCCATATAAAGGGCTAAAGCAACAGGTTTCTTTTCCTCAACAGTAATAGATAAGCCCTTGGGCATAAGATAATTTACTTCAGCTGACTCAATTAAGGGCATTTTCTCCAGCTTATGCCTTATAACCCTCTTATTTGCCTGCCAGAGGGTTGTCCCCTTTTCCAGGTTTATGGTTCTTAAAATGTGTTGGGCATCAACTCTATCATTGCCCGTCAGATCAACTCTTTCTAATTTAAAGACAGGCGAGTTAACCAGAATCACAAAGCAAAACAACACCAACAGCATTAAAAAAAGGTAGATAAAAAATGATTGCCTTTTTTTAAGTGCAATCTTTTTTGTTTTTTTTGTGGATTCCCTGTAGTAGTATTTATTAAAGGGCCTGTCCATTTTTTCACCCCTTTAATGAAAACGCCTTTGCGTTTTCATTAAACGTTAATAACCGGAGCATGAACCCGCTTAACCTTTGCTCCTAGGCTTTGCAGCTGCACTTCCAGTTTTTCGTAACCCCTGTCAATATGATGAGCTTCTTCGACTATTGTTATTCCCTCAGCAGAAAGCCCTGCCAGCACTAAAGCTGCACCTGCTCTGAGATCAGAAGCCTTTAATACAGCACCATTTAATTTATTAACACCTTTTATTATAGCAGATCTACCGTCGATGGAAATTCTTGCACCCATCTTATTGAACTCTTCAATATGTCCAAACCTGCCGTCAAAGACGTTTTCTACTATAACACTTGCACCATCAGCATAGGTCAATAAAGCCATGGTTTGTGGCTGCATATCCGTAGGATAGCCAGGATAAGGAAGCGTTCTAACAGAATTAACTGCCTTCACTTTATGGGCTTTCACCAAAAGTGAGTCTGTATTCTCCCATATCTCTATCCCTGTTTCCCTTAACTTGGCTATTACAGCTTCCAGATGCTCTGGAATAACATTATCTATTATTATTTCTCCCCCGGCTATTCCTGCTGCTGTTATCATTGTACCTGCTATAATCCTGTCAGGAATTAACCTGTGACTCACCTTGTTTAAATAATTAATGCCCTCTATACTAATTATATCGGTCCCTGCACCTTTAACTTTAGCTCCCATTTTATTTAAAAAGTTCTGCAAATCAACAATTTCTGGTTCCTTGGCTACGTTATATATTTTTGTAGTCCCCCGGGCAAATATTGCAGCCATCATTAAGTTTTCCGTTGCACCTACACTGGGATAATCCAGATGTATTTTACTGCCCTTTAGCTTGCCGGCCTCAGCATAAACACACCCGCTTTCCTCTCTTATAGCAGCCCCCATAGATGCCAGGCCCTTCAAGTGAAGATCAATAGGACGGGGACCAATAGCACAGCCTCCCGGGTAAGATAATTTTACTTTGCCCAGCCTGCCCAACAAAGGACCCATTAAAAAAATGGAAGACCTCATTTCACACATCAATCTTTCAGGAATCTCAGAAGTGCAGAGGGACCTGGGATTTAAGTATAATGTATCGTTATCCCTGGAAACATTTACCCCCAAACATTCTAAAATATCTAACATTGCTTTTACATCACTAATATCAGGAACATCTATTATTTCAACTTCTTCCCAAGACAAAAGACTGGCTGCTAAAATAGGAAGAATAGAATTTTTGGCACCCTTGACTCTGATTCTGCCCGACAATCTATTTCCGCCTTCAACTACTAATTTTTCCATGGAAGTCACCCCCTGCTAGCTCTCTTCTCCAACCATGTTAATTTCGGGTTCTAACATAACACCAAACTCCTCAAAAACTCTTTCCCTGACCCTTGTGATTACCTCCAAATAATCGGTGGCCCGGGCCCTTCCCAAATTAATGATAAAATTAGCATGCTTATGAGACACCTGGGCATCTCCTACCCGCAGTCCCTTACAGCCTGACCTTTCAATCAGGCGTCCCGCTGATTCTTCAAGAGGATTGCGGAAAACACTGCCGGCACTGGGTTGAACCGGGTGATTTTTGCGGCGCTGACTTAAAAGCTTTTCCATTTTTTGCTTAATACTTATGTATTCTCCCCGGACAAGCTTCATCTCAGCCTCCAGCACTATCCAATTTTCCCGAATTAAACTTGAGTGGCGATATCCAAAATTTAACTCATCATAGTTTATAATCTTAATTTCACCCTGCCAGGTTAAAACTTTAACTCTGCGAATCAGGTCAGCCATACAGTTACCGTAAGCACCAGCATTTATCAACACAGCCCCACCTACAGCACCAGGAATTCCGGCAGCAAATTCAAGTCCGGATAAGCCTTCCCGTGCAGCTCTGGCAGCCAGCACAGGCAAGGGCATACCTGCCCCTGCAGTTATCCTGGAACCACTAATATCGCTAAATTTAAAAGCCTCACCAATCTTAACGGCTAAACCCCTTATTCCCTTATCGCTGACCAGTATATTGGTACCTCCGCTGAAAACAAAAAAAGGTATAAACTCATTTCTGCAAAAATGTAAAAGTTCCTTCAATTCTTCCTCTTCACCAGGAACGATAAAATAGTCTGCCGGCCCACCAATTTTAAGGGAAGTATGGTTTGCCATGGGCTCTTTAATTTTAAGAGTTGAGCAGGATATTTCTTTAATCCCGGCTTCTAGTTTCATTAATTTCTATCCTCCAAATAAAATATATAGATTTCC
>CAYYWR010000141.1:0-4952 GCA_964474145.1 uncultured Syntrophomonadaceae bacterium | reverse complement strand
AAAAAGGAAAAAAGTTATTGATAAGATGGCAGCAGTTTATATTTTGCAGAATTATTTAGACAAAGAAAGAAGGACAATTTAGGATATAAATTATATTAATGGTTATAATTAGGAGTATAATATTTTTTAGAAAGGTGGTTTTAGAATGCAAGACAAGGAAGATGTATTAACCCTGGTTGACGAGGAAGGAAATGAGCATTTATTTTCCGTAGTAGATCTCATAAAGGTTGAAGAGAAAGATTATGCCATACTACTACCGGTTGAAGAAAGTGAAGAAAGTGAAGAGGATGAAGGCTTTGATGGAGAGGGTGATGAGGCTATTATTTTCCGGGTAGTTCAGGACGATGAGGGCCAGGCCCTTTTAGCCGTAGAAGATGAAGATGAGTGGCAGGCGGTTGCTACAGCATGGGAGAGTAGAGCCGTTGAAGATGAAGAAGATGATATGGACCTGGATGATTAATTATTTTAACAGCAGTTACAAGGGATAAGAGATAAGGGGTGGGGTGGAGAAACTGTCAGGTGAAAACTATTTCTGGCGAAAAACTTTAATTATACTATGCCTGATTCTTCCTCTTTTTTTTATAATATCATTTCAACTTGCTGAAGGAGTGCTTCCTGTAACTGAATTACAGGAGGACCGTGTCCAGATAGAAATAACTCCCGGTTCCTCTTCCATGGAAATAGCAAAGAACCTTAAAGAAGCAGGGCTAATCAGAAATGAGCTGTTGTTTAGATTGTACGGGAAAATAATGGGATATGACGGCAGTTTACAGGCAGGAAAGTACGAGTTTTCTTCAGGATTGACCATGGGGGAAGTTCTGGAAAAAATAGTTAGAGGAGAAGTTATTGTAAGTACTAAAAGAATAACTATCCCTGAAGGCCTTAATGTAGAACAGGTTGCCAGGCACCTGGAATCCCAGGGAGCAGCTGATAAAGGGGTATTTCTAGAAAAAGTAAAGGAAGTCCACCTGGAGGACTACTGGTTCTTAAAGGAGGGCAACGATTCTACTTATATGGTAGAGGGGTATTTGTTTCCAGACACGTACGAGATAGAGGAGGATGCTGCTGAGGAGGACATAATAAAGGTCCTTTTAAACCGCTTTAAAACAGTTTTTAACGACTCTTACCGGGAAAGGGCCGAAGAACTGGAGATGAATGTGCATGAAACAGTTACCCTGGCTTCCATAATTGAGCGGGAGACCAGGATTAAGGAAGAGCAGCCCCTTGTTTCCTCAGTTTTTCATAACCGGTTGGAAAGGAATATGCTCCTTGAGTCATGTGCTACCGTTCAATATGCTCTGGGGGAAGTTAAGCCGGTATTAACGGAAAGAGAACTGCAAATTGAATCTTTCTATAATACCTATATCCACCCGGGCCTGCCTCCCGGTCCTATAGCCGCTCCTGGAAAAAGCGCTCTGGAGGCTGCCCTGCATCCGGAAGATACTGAATACTTTTACTTTGTGCTCAAGGGAGATGAATCCGGGGAGCATTACTTCGGCAAAACTTTTTCAGAGCACCAGGAGAATCGCCGGAAAGCTAGAAGAGAAGCAGAGGAATAAAGAGGTAGCAACAGTTTCTGGAGCTGTCACAGTCATCTTGTAGCATACAAGGAGAGACTTTTATGGAGAAACCTGAACTGCTGGCTCCTGCAGGAGATCTGGAGAGGTTAAAGTTTGCTGTTATTTATGGTGCTGATGCCGTGTATTTAGGGGGTCAGGAATTCAGCCTTAGGGCTGCAGCCGGAAATTTTACCCTGGGGGAAATTAAGGAAGGCATTGAATTTGCCCATATGAGGAAGGTCAAAGTTTATATTGCAGTTAATATAATGCCCCACAATGAGCACCTGGAGAATATCAAGAATTATATAGAGGAATTAAGGCCCCTGGAGCCAGAGGGATTTATAGTGTCGGACCCTTCAGTTATGGAAATAGCTAAAGAAGTGGCTCCCCATATTCCCTTGCATTTAAGTACCCAGGCTTCAGCTACTAACTGGAGAAGTATTAAGTTTTGGGAAAAGCAGGGCATTTCCAGAATTGTTCTGGCCCGGGAACTCTCTTTAAAGGGTATAAAAGAGATACGGGATAGAGTAGATTCTGTCATGGAATGTTTTGTGCATGGAGCCATGTGTGTTAGCTATTCCGGCAGGTGTTTGTTGAGCAGCTACCTGATTAACAGGGACGCGAATTTAGGACAATGTGCCCATCCCTGCCGCTGGCGTTACTATCTCATGGAGGAAAAGCGGCCCGGAGAATATCTCCCTGTTTTTGAAGATGAGCATGGGACATATATACTAAACTCCAGGGACCTCTGTATGATAGAGTATCTTCCTGAATTGATTGGCGCTGGGATAGGTTCCTTTAAAATAGAAGGTCGCATGAAGGGTGTTCACTATGTTGCTGCTGTGACCAGAGTATATCGCAGTGCCATAGACAGGTATCTGGAGGACCCTTTGAATTATAAAGTTGATTCCAAATGGCTGGAGGAACTGAAAAAAGTAAGTCACCGACCTTATACCACAGGTTTTTTCCTGGGCAAGCCGGTAGAAGGGGACCAGGTATATGAGGACAGCTCCTATATAAGAGAATACAGCTTTACAGGTGTTGTTAAGGAATATGACAGGCAGAAGGGAGTGGCTCTGATAGAACAGAGGAATCACTTTGCCCGGGGGGATAGGGTAGAGTTTTTGAATCCCACCAGGGAGCCCTTTTCCCAGGTGATTCAGGAGCTTTACACCCTGGAGGGCATCCCTGTGGAAAAGGCCCCCCACCCTCAGCAGCTTTTGTTAACTCCCACGGATAAAGAAGTCAGTCCTTACGATATAATGAGAAAGCCCCAAGTATAAATTCCCTGTTTAAGGTAATAATACCTGAAAAACAGGGAGTTTTTTTATGAGAAGACATATAAGAAGAAAAAGAATAATGGTTTATTTCCTGGTGTTATTATTTTGCTTTTCCTTTCTGGCTTTAAAGCTTTTCAAAATTCAAATCATAGAAGGGGAAAAATATGCTTCTCAAGCCGTAAAACAGAGGTCTCACCAGTATGTGCTGGATACAGGACGGGGAGATATACTGGATAGGGATGGCGTCAGTCTTACTGACAGTTACCGAAAATATGTGATTGTTGCCTTTCCAGTTTTAATTGAGAATATGGAAAACACCCTGAAAGAAATACAGTATATATTTAAGGAAAAAGGTGAAGGGGCCGAAGTAGTTAGCATTAATGATAATAAAGGCAGTAGCGGAGAAAGAGCAGTAAAAATTGCTTCAGGGATAAAGTCAAGCACAGCCAGTTATATCAGGGGAAAAAATCTTCCCGGTATATTAGTGGCCCGGGAAAAAGTTCGCTATGGCCCTCATTCCCTGGCATCTCATCTGGTGGGGTATGTAGGTAATATTGGTGAAAAGGAACTGTGGGAAAAATCTGCAAAGGGGTACACCTTAACTGATGAGATAGGCATAAGCGGGATTGAAAGAATGTTTGAGGAAGAGCTGAGGAGCCAGCAGCCCGAAACCCTTTCCATAGTGCTGGATGCCTGTAATCGTTTTATTTCCGGTCTGGGGTACCGCTACAGGCAAGCCAATAGCAATAAGGACACGGGTGCATTAAATGTTAAGCTCACCCTGGATTCTAATATTCAGCAAGAAGTAGAAAGGATTATGGACCGGACCATAGAAAAAGGTGCTGTTGTGGTAATGGAGCCGGGAAGTGGAGATATTTTAGCCATGGGAAGCAGGCCCCGTTTAGACCAGACCAACTTGATGTGGGAGGATAACGACTTTATAAACCGGTGCATGCAGAATTACTACCCCGGTTCAATTTTTAAAATAATTGTTGCTGCAGCAGCCCTGGAAAAAGAAAAGTATGATTTAACTAATATTTTTAACTGTGCAGGGCATATAGAAATAGGAGCGGATAAAAAACATTGTTTCCAGGGAGTATCCCATGGAGAGATTACCTTTAGAGATGCCATGGCTTACTCCTGCAATACAACATTTATTGAAGTGGGCTTAAACCTGGGTCGCCAGGTGATAATTGACTACGCTGAAAAGTTTGGTATAGGCACGAAAACAGGGCTTTACCCTCCCCACTTGAGGGAATGGGAAACTAAGACTGGTTACCTGCCTTCTGTAGAGGAAATGCCTTACCAGGGACACCTGGCCAATGTTGTTTTGGGACAGGACAGGTTGCAGGCAACCCCCCTTCAGGTAGCCCAAATGTTTAGTATTATTGCCAACAACGGGAGACTGGTGGAACCCAGGCTGGTTATGGAATTGACAGACAGGGAGGGCGGAAGGGTGAAAAGATTTGCCACCTCCAGGGAAGAGTCTGTTTTGCTTCCCTCTACAGTAAACCAGCTAAAATACATGCTTATGGCTGTAACCAGTTATGGTACAGGGGAGGAGGCAGCCCTTGACCCCTGGATTACAGCAGGAAAAACAGGAACAGCGCAGACAGGCATTATAGCTGGTGAAGTGGAAAAAAGCCTTTCCTGGTTTGCCGGGTTTACCCCTGTGGATAGGCCTGCAGCAGTTGTAGTAGTATTGATAGAAGAGGGGAAGGGCAGTTCAGCATCTCATGTTTACAGCGAAATAATGAGGAGTATCATGGGAAGAAGAAAATAAATAAGATAATTGTGGCTATCAATGAAAAACTTAACAGGAAAAATGCAGGGAATTTACGCACCTTCTGTCAGCTTTATTCATATATATAAAGGTGACTTAATTTATGGAGGTGGATTCATGCTGCCCTTGATTACTGCTGCCCTGATGGTAATCCGAGAAATTACCCTTTTAGTTTCTTATTTAAGCAATAACTCCTTCCCTCAACCTTTATCAGCAGAAGAAGAAAAAAAGTGTCTGGATCTTTTGGAAAAGGGTGACGAAAATGCCAGAAGAAAACTAATAGAACATAACTTGCGTCTGGTAGCCCACATAATAAAAAAATTTGATACA
>CAYYWR010000140.1:0-4967 GCA_964474145.1 uncultured Syntrophomonadaceae bacterium | reverse complement strand
AAAATCAACTAGCTGCTAAAAAGGCTAGTTGATTTAACAACATAATTCTCCTTTCTAAGCAGCGAGAGGCAAAATAGTTTCCCTTTTTACCCTATCGGCCGTATGCCATGGGTTATACCTTTAGGCATGAAGGCTCGGAGAATTCTATTTTTTTAATAACTCACCAGTTCCGGGTTTTTTTCCACCATTTCCACGGCCTTAAAATAATCTTCCCTGGTGTTTATGTTGAAAAAGGTTAGAAACCCGGGATCATATTTTTCAATTACTTTTTCTGGTATATAACCTGTGTCAATACAGGTAATAAAATACCCTATTCTAAAAACATCTTTTTCAAGATGGTTAGCAATATGGGGTATGCAGGACTTACTGTATATGGCATGAAGAGCCTGGTGTCTTTCTTTAACCAGGGGTACAACTGCCTGATAATCATTTACCGGATATCTTGCCAGAAAATCTATTAGCCCTGTATTGATAAAGGGCATATCACAGGCAACTACCAGATTGAAATCGCTGGATGACCTGGACAAACCGCCATGTACACCGGTCAATGAATTTCTAAATGGTTTTTCTATTATATCCCTGGTAAATTTAACGGGTAAATGACTGAAGTCTTCCTGGTTTTTCCCTGCCACAATTACCTCAGAGAAGACACTACTCAGCTTGCCTGCTACTATCTCTATTATGGTTTTACCTGCTAGCTTTAACTGAGTTTTATCCTGGCCCATCCTTTTGCTGTTACCACCTGCTAATATTATAGCTGATTTAACAGTTTTCTCCATTGCGAACCATCCTTGATAATATATTGCTGTCAGGCTAACAATTCATTTTAAACTTGTCTTGACCCCTTTTTGTCCAGTTAATTATATTTATATACTAAGATGTAGTCTGCTCACTGGTTGTAGCTTGCTCACTAGAAACTTGTTCACTTTCACTGGCGCTTTCTTCTTTTGAATCACCCTGCTCACTTGAACTGGCTTTTACCGGCTCAGGCTTTTTAGGCTGGCTCTTTTCCTCGTTATCCTCCTCGATATTAATACTCTCTTTAATATCCTTGGTAGCAGATTTAAATTCTCTGATTCCTCTCCCCAGGGACTTACCGATTTCAGGAAGCTTGCTTGGACCAAATATTACTAGAATTATCCCCAGGATAATTAACAGTTCTGTTGTACCCAGTCTACCAAACAATTTTTGTCACCTCCTCCTTTAGAAATGCCTTTAATAGCGCTGCTTACTTCCCAACCATCCTGGCTGCCAGTATACTAATTTCATAAAGCAGTATCATGGGTAAAGCCATTAAAACTTGTGAAAACACATCCGGTGGAGTAATTGTAGCGGCTGTAATAAAGATTATAACCATGGCATATATCCTTGATTGTTTCAAAAATGCCGATGAAACCAGGCCTAGTTTTGCAAGTATGAATACCACAATAGGTAATTGAAAAACCAGGCCAAAGGCAAAAATAATTCCTGAAACATATGATACATAATCTCCAAATAAAAGGAAAGGCTGCAGGTCTTCAGTAGCAAACCCTAAAAAAAAGTTGACACTGATGGGAATTATTACAAAGAAGGCAAAAGATACGCCTGTACTGAAAAATATAAGGGATGCCAGTACAAATAGTACTATAAACTTTTTCTCTGAAGACTTTAACCCCGGTAAAACAAAGCTCCAGGCCTGATACAGAATTATAGGAAACGCCAGGAGGCACCCGGAAAACAGGGCAATCTTAATGTTAGTCATGAACGCCTCTGCAAGCCTACCAAAGATTAAATAGTCTTTGACCGGTGCTGTGATAGTTTCCCTGATAATATCTACATACATAAAGGTAACTATGGAGGCTAATATAACAGCTATAAAAGAAATAACTAAACGTTTCCTTAACTCATTAAGATGTTCTGCCAGGGGGACAGTGTTTTCTTCTTCTTTGTTGTTTTTTCCCACCCCTAAAGCCACCCTCTCAATATATTATAACATAACCGGCAACAATTGATTTCATTATATTTTATTCATATTTGCTTGTCAATTGGTCGGCCTTCTACCCTCACATTTAAAATAATTCTATATGCCTTGTCAAAATCCTTCTTTATAAAAACTTAATGAATTATTTTATAAATCTCAGGTTTCCTATCCCTTAAATAGAATATCTTCTCTCTACTTTCCGCTACTTTTTTTAAATTTACATCCACCACCGCTAGAGTTTCTTCCTCCCCCGCCTCAGCTACAATATTGCCTGCAGGATCCACAGCCATGGATCCGCCGAAAGAAACTTCACCATCCTGACCTCCCCTGTTAACTGCAACTGTATACACCTGGTTTTCAACCGCCCTGGCCCCAACCAGAAATCTCCAGGCCTCAATTCTTGTGCGGGGCCACTGTGCTGTAACAAAGAGAATTTTAGCCCCTTCCAGTGCCAGAGACCAGCTGAGTTCTGGGAAACGCAAATCATAACATATCATGAGGCCGCAGGGAATATCATCCAGATAAAATAAACAGCTGCTTTTACCTGGACTGAAGTAATCCTTTTCATTATTTAAGCTGAACAGGTGTGCCTTGGAGTAGTTTGCCGCTATCTCACCCTGACGGGAAATGACATATGAATGGTTGAACAGTTTCCCTTCTATAGTGTTGGCTATGGAACCTCCAATAATGTTTATCCTGTGCTTCCGGGCAAAGGAGGTAAGAAGGCTTAAGGTTGGTTCTCCAGCCTTGTCAGATAATTTTTTAATATCTCTGGTATATCCCGTATTCCATAATTCAGGCAGGACTATAACCTCCGGCTGCTCTTTTAACGCTTTGTCCAGGTAATTCATTATATGTTCCCTGTTAATTTCAGGCTTTCCCTTTTCAATATGGGCCTGAACCAGCACAGCTCTCATATTTTTAACCTCCGTTAATCACTTTTAGATGCACCTTCCTGATCCTGGCTCCATCGAACTCACAAAAATATATTCCCTGCCATGTGCCCAATACTGGTTTTTTGTTATCAATTATAATGTTTAAAGTTAACCCCACCAGGCTCGCCTTGATATGAGCAGCTGAATTGCCCTCCAGGTGCCGGTAATTGTCTTCAAAGGGAATCAGTTTATTCAAGGAAGCTAACATGTCTTGTGCAACGGCAGGATCAGCACTTTCATTTATAGTAAGTCCGGCCGTAGTGTGGGGAACATAAAGGCAGCACAAGCCCTCTTGCACTTTTCCCTTTGCTATGACCTCCTCTACCTGCCTGGTTATATCTATAAACTCCGTCCTCTTAGTAGTTTTTATAGTAATAGTCTTAAACATTTTAAACCTCCCATGCTTTTGGCAGCAGCCCGGGATAAACCTCCAATCATACCTGGTTTCACTGCTGCTCTTTATCCAGGCTGAACCATCTAAAAGAAAAAGACTCCTTTGCAGAAGTCTCAGTCTTCCTCATCATCATCTTTTAAATACATCAATACATTCTGGTAAGCCCTGTCATCTATTTTTAAGGCATTATTTATTTCTTTATATTTTTGAGAAACACTGGATAATGAAACATTATATCGATTGGCTATCTGTTTTTGGGTAAATTTTAAGAAGTGGAATCTTATTAATGCGTACTCCAGGCCGGCTGCCCAGGTTTCTTTTTTCTTAATGTTCGGCACTTCTGGATATACAGTATTTATATAGTCAATCCATATGGCCTGAATATCTTCGAAGAAATAGTCTTCGTAGTAATTGCTCTCCTTCATATTTTGAGTTGCACAGTTAATAACCTCCTGCCACTCATCCCTCCATTCAGGCACTTCCGCCGTATATTCCTGTATATTTACCTTGCATATTTCTCCGTCAAAAAAAACCTCAAAGGGTTCCCCTGCCCCCATCTCTTTTAAAATAATTAAAGCTAACTGCTTGTTGTGTTTGCTTATCCAGGGGTTTTTAATGAATTCTCTTAATATACTTTCTGCAGTTTTGTCTCCTATTAAACCATATAGATATATTACTTCACTGGAAATTTCCTCATCGTCACTGTATAATGATTCCATCATTTTATTGCGAAACTGCTTGCTTTCCTTAAATTGTTCAATTATTTTTTTCTTTGTTTCATCTACTATAGCTGGAAACCTTTGCTCTGGCTTTAAATAATTAAAGTTCTCAGAAAAGGTATCTTCTTCACTTATAGCATCAAGCAAATCTTCAGCCTCCAGAGCCATTTCTCCCTGGGGAGAGTTTCTCAAGTATTTTTTCAGGCATATTTTGGTATTTTCCAGATCTTCCAGTAATCCATAATTTACTGCCATTAAGAAATAACATTCTGTCATGGTGGAATCAAGCTCTTCAACAATAAAATCAAAGATATCATTAGCTTCACTAAGGTTGCCCATCTTGCTGAGCAAACAAGCTACATTGTAATGGTTCAAGGGATTGTCATGCTCGGCCTCTATGGTTTTTCGAAAAAACATTAAAGCTTTATCCATGTTATTCCGCTTGTAGTACATGTTGCCCTTTTCAAAATAGTAGCTGGCATCCTTTTGAAAGTTAACAACCTTATTGCCCTGCTCTTCTATCTTTTTTTTAGCATGTGCCATCTTTCTTACTCACCACCATTCTTTTTTAATCAGCGTGAAAAAATATATCTCTTAATTATATTATATGGTTGGAAAATTTTCGACTCCAATTATATCAGTTTAAAGTGCAGTATGCAATAACTAAATTAGCAAGGTAAACCACTCCGGCTTTCGCTTCGCTTATGTTACTATCTGGTAAAACCCGGCAAGCCGTCGGAACTGTTCAGCTGCATCCAAAAATGCCTATACAAGGCAAAACATCGAAAGACCCCGTCAGGTGGAACACCTGTAAAGACCACAGAGACTAGTAAGGCAGGCCTGCCATATAGCAGATGAAGCCGCTGATTGTCAGCTCTAGTCCTGATCCGGTGACGTTGAATATCTGTCAACTGCGTTATAATAATCAATAAATATAAGAAATATTTTGCAGTATTTAG
>CAYYWR010000139.1:2664-4987 GCA_964474145.1 uncultured Syntrophomonadaceae bacterium | reverse complement strand
AGGCTGGGGCATGTATTGCCCTGCTGCCCGGTTTCAAAGATTGCCCACGAAAAATCTTCCGGGCCCTTTCACTATACAGTGGAGTTTTCGGGAAGGCATTTAAAAGGCAGCGCTACGCCTCTGGTCAGTCCTCAGGGTAGTATTTCTGTCCTGGAAGTGCTGGAGGATGTAACAGAGCAGAGGAAAGCTGAGGAAAAAATTCGTTTTTTAAGCTTTCATGACAGCCTTACAAATGCTTATAACCGCGCTTTTTTTGAGGAAGTTATGTACTGCCTGGAAGGGGGCGAGGAATACCCCATAACCATTATTTTTGCTGATGTGAATGGGGTAAAGCTGGTAAACAGCACCATGGGATACGCCAGGGGAGATGAGCTCTTGAAGGCCTGCTATAAAACCTTGAAAAACTCCTGCGGCATCTCAGATATCCTGGCCCGGGTAGAGGGGGATAAATTTGCCCTGCTTTTGCCCAGGGCAGAGAAGGTAAAAGGCGAAAAAGTTGCCGCCCGAATCCACCTCAATGTCCAAAGGCATAATAGAGATTACCCCGAGCTGCCCTTAAGCCTTTCCCTGGGTATTGCCACTGCAGATAATAAAAAGCAGCCACTGCTAGAGACCTTCAAGAAGGCAGATAGCCATATGCGCCGGGATAAGCTTTATAAGGGAATTGGGGTGAAATCTCAAATTATCAGTAACCTCATGACTGCCCTGAAGAAGCGGACTTATACTACAGAGGAAGATATGCAAAGGCTTGCCGGTTTATGTGGAAAGCTGGGAGAAGAGGCAGGACTTTCTTCCCGGAAGCTGGACAACCTCCATTTGCTTTCCCGGGTGTATGATCTGGGCAAGATAGGGGTTCCTGACCATATACTGTTCAAGAGGGAGCCCTTGACGGTAGAAGAGGAGGAAGTATTAAAGCAGCATTGTGAAAATGGGTACTTTATTGCCCTTTCTTCACCAGATTTATATGGGGTAGCGGACCTTATTTTGAAGCATCACGAAAGGTGGGATGGCACCGGTTACCCTCTAGGGATCAGGGGGCAAGAGATACCTGTGGAATGTCGAATAATGGATATTGTAAAAGTTTTTGATGCGCTGGTTAATTGCCGGTCCTGCCGGGAGACTGTAAGTTTGGAGGAGGCAGCGGCGGAACTGAAAAAAAATGCTGGAATCAGGTACGATCCGGAACTGGTAGATATTTTTTTAAAAAAATTAAAGGAAAGTGAGTGGAGATAGAGTTGGATTCATTATATGATAAAAAACATACCTGCCCCTTTTGTGAACGGGAGTTTACCAGCAAGCGGGTTAAGGTTGGCAAAATAAGAATTAAGAAAGTAGAAGAGGATTTTTGCACCCACTACCAGGGAGAAAACCCCAATTATTACTCTGTGCTGATATGCCCCTGGTGCGGCTATACTTACAGCAGTCAATCTTCCAAAATAAAGGATGCGGAGAAAGATAGTATTGAAGAGTTTTTGCAGCAGAATCCTTTGAAGGGGGATTACAGTGGTGCCAGAGACCACTCCCAGGCTTTAAAGGCTTTCCAGCGGGCCCTGGAACTGGGGGAGTGGCGCAAGGAAAAAAGCTCTGCCCTGGCAAATTACAGCATGCATATGGCCTGGATATATCGCTACCTGGAGGACTGGGAGGGAGAAGTTGAATATAGTGAAAAAGCTTTGCAGTACCTGCTGGATTATTATGAAAGGGGCAGCCAGGAGGGCAACCCGGCCAAAACCATGTATATTTTAGGGGAGCTAAACCGGAGACTGGGCCGGGAGAGAGAAGCTGTAATGTGGTACAACAAGATTGTCAATGATAAGGAAATCCGGGATGCGGCAATAATTAAAAAAGCCAGGGAGCAGTGGAAAAACATGAGAGATACTTAGAATACCTGAATGCCTTGAATGCCTGGAATGCCTTGAATGCTTGAATGCCTGGCATGCCTGGCCATTTTTTTTGTCCTTTTTGTCCTTTTTCCCCCTGTTTTCCTGTTTATTTGCCGTTTCCTTGCCCCTTACCCCCTTTTCCTCTCTTTTACTCTATTACCTGTCTGCTCTCTACTATCTTTGCAAGTGCCACGGGGACGGTTCCTGTGGTTTACAATTCACAATTCACAAGGCAGTGCCAGGAAACTAACTAACAATTAAAAATAACAACTAACATAATACTTGATATATTAGACAAATTATAGTAAACTTCTTCTAAGGTGTATTATAATTTTTGCTTAAAAAAGCTTTTTTTAAAAAAAATTATTATTTTTCCATTTATTTATGTTTACAGGAAGGATTTATAAAATACAAATAGAAATAAATATAAACAGTTTATA
>CAYYWR010000139.1:0-2564 GCA_964474145.1 uncultured Syntrophomonadaceae bacterium | reverse complement strand
TGTTTACAGGAAGGATTTATAAAATACAAATAGAAATAAATATAAACAGTTTATAGTTTGTCGAATTCTTTGTAAATTGCTCTACATTAAAAGTTATTCTACTTGTTTTTTTTATATTAATCTTTCTAACAAATAGATTGGATAGATTTTAAATCAAATATTTCAGGGCCTGTATAATACTGCAAATAATCCAAACCCATAAACCATAAATTCATGAACAATGCATATAATTTTTCAACTGTATATGTCGTCGCAAAAGGCAAACTTATCTAAAGATAAGGGCGCAAAGTTACAGGCCTAAGGCTTTCAGAGTTATGGTGGCTGAACTGCCAGCGGAAAAATATGTAGTCTGCTCCGGGGTGGTTTTTTCCCCGGAACTATTGTTTAAAAGAAGGCTAATAATAACAGGAGGTTGAAAATTAAAGTGAATCTCTGGAATAATGACGATGCTTTACAGGTAATAAAAAAAGGTCTGGATACGGCAGCTTTAAGGCAGCGGGTTATTTCTAACAATATTTCTAACATAAATACCGCCGGGTTCAAGCGCTCCTCTGTAACCTTTGAGGAGGACTTGAAAAAGGCCTTGAGGGATGAGGACGCAGGGTCAATTTCAGGGTCAAATTCCCTGAGGGAAGTGGGCCCAAAGAGAGTAAAGGATAACCGCACTGTAATGCGAAGTGATGGGAACAATGTAGATATTGATATAGAAATGTTAAATTTGAGTTCTAACCAGATCAAGTATAACAGTTTGACACAGCTTATCAGCGATCGTTACAGCAATATGAGATATATCATTAATGAAGGGAGGCGGTAATTTTGAAAATATTTGACAGCTTGGCTATAAGCGGCTCTGCCCTGACAGCGGAAAAGCTGAGGCTGGACATTATTTCCAATAACCTGGCCAATATTAACACTACCCGGACTCCTGAAGGAGGCCCTTATCGCCGCCAGGTGCCCCTTTTTGCTGAAAATTTAAAAGATGCCGGTTTTGGCAGGGCATATGGCAGGACATCAGATCCAGGAGGTGTAAGGGTAAGGGGGATTGTCCATGACCCCACGGACCCCAAACTTGTCTATGAGCCGGATCATCCCGATGCAAATGAAGAGGGTTATGTGGAAATGCCAAATATCGACATGGTTAAGGAAATGGTGGATATGATTACCGCTACCAGGTCTTATGAGGCCAACGTAACCGCTTTGAATGCGGCAAAGAATATGTTTCTTAAAGCCTTAGAAATTGGGAGAGGTTAGGGGGGTTTTAAATGAAGGTTGATGCAGCCAGTCCAAAGTCTATATATATGGATTTAATAAATCCGCAAAAAAAAATTCAAGCTGGTGATGCCGGGGATGGCAGTTTTGTAGACTTTTTTACCGATGCTTTAAAAGAGGTTAACAGTCAGCAGATAGATGCAGATAATGCCATTAAGAGCTTTACAGCCGGGGAAATTGATGATATTCACCAGGTAATGATTACCGTGGAAGAGGCTAAGCTCTCCATGCATTTAATGATGCAGTTTCGCAACAAGGCAATAGAAGCCTATCAAGAAATATCCCGCATGCAACTTTAAATAACTTTTTCACAGCAGCACGCATATACTTTATAGGAGTGGTTTTACTTGATAGACAGGTTAAAAGAAAAGCTTGATTTGCAAAGCAGAAAAGAACAGTGGCACAGTTTAGACAGAAAAAAAAAGGCCCTTGTGATAGCTTTGACCTGTTGCATATTTGCATTTATTTACATGGCCAGTTATTTTGCCTTCAGAACCAATTACGTGCCTTTGTTTACAGGTTTGGAACATGCTGATGCGGGAAGAATTGTAGAAAGGCTGAGTGACAGAAATGTTCCTTACAGGCTAAGTAATGAGGGTACAAGTATAATGGTGCCTGAAAAAGATGTCTATGAATTAAGGTTAAGCATGGCCAGTGAAGGTACGCTCCATGGGATGTCCAAAGGGTTTGAGCTTTTTGATGAGACCCGATTGGGGGCAACAGATTTTGATAGAAGGTTGAATTTGCAAAGGGCCCTTCAGGAAGAGCTGCGCCGAACCATAAGCCAGATAGAAGAAGTGGAGCAGGCCCGGGTGCATCTTGTTATGCCGGAGCCCAGTGTATTTATTGAAGAAACAAGGCATGCTTCTGCCTCCATATTCTTACAGACGAGCCCTTTTACTACCCTGGATAAGGAGCAGGTCAGGGGTATAGTCTATTTAACTGCTGGAAGCGTGGAAAACCTTAAAGAGGAAGATGTGTCGGTGGTCGACTCCCATGGAAATGTCCTGAGTGATCTTTTAGAGCCCGAGGATGCCGACTGGGCAGATGCTGACCTTGCCTTAAGGCATCTGGATGTAAAAAACATTTATGAAAGAGAGCTGGAAAAAAGAATTCAGAGGGCCCTGGAAAGAGTTTACGGTCCAGGTAGAGTTGTAGCCATGGTTTCTGCCGAACTGGACTTTGATACCCTGGAGTCAACCTCTATAACCTACGGTCCAGAGACATTTCCCCGCAGGGAATCCTACATTACAGAGGAGTACAGCGGCGAGGGAGGGGGTTTGCCTGATGCAGGC
>CAYYWR010000138.1:0-5018 GCA_964474145.1 uncultured Syntrophomonadaceae bacterium | reverse complement strand
GGGAGCAAACAGGTTTTTTCACCCAGCAGTTGCTTTTTTATTTATTTATAACAAGTCTAATAGGAGCACTATTGCTTTTAATCGTAAATACCCGGGTATCCTTTTTTTTGCCTGATGGAGAGATAAATAAAAAAAGGTTACTGGCAGTTATTATAATAACCCTGGGCTGTTTGCAAGTTATTTACGGAGTCATCAATTATAATTTTTTCCGGGAAGGTTATCTGAATACTGCCCACGAAAATACGGGCATGCTCACTAATATTATACAGCGGGATATCGACTCGGTAATAGAAAAAGGAGTGTCTTACGGGGAGCTATACCAGGTTGAAGATTATCTGGACCGGATTATCAGGGAAGTTCAGGAAGTGGACCGTATTTATATTACCGGTAGAGAAGGTGAAATAATGCATTCGACTGCTTCCATAAATGAAGAAGATTTAGCTGGAGAAGATTTTCTTTATTACTCTCCTTTGCAGCAGGATCATCTTGAAAAGGAAGCATTTATTAATGTTGAGCTATCGCAGCAAAATCTGGCTCAAAGAATTCAGGAGATCCTTCTGGATACTGCTACCATGGTAGTTATTTCCCTGATTTTCATGGTAGAGGTTACCATACTAATTGTTCTATTTTTAAGCGGTCGTTTTCGAAAAATGCCTTCCCGGGTTGCTGAAAAAGAAGTTGTGGCTACAGAAACTGAAATGCCAGGCCAGGAGCTATTAATGCCTTCCCAGGACTCTACAGTAGATTCAAAACCTTCCCACTACGGATTGTTAGATACTTTAAAAGTGCGGCCTTTGACCTTCCTTCTATTTATGGCAATTTTTACCCCAAATACTTTTATACCTTTATACATGCGTCAGCTCTATGAGCCCATGTTTGGACTTTCCCAAGGAGTAATTTTAGGATTGCCAATTTCTGCAGAAATGTTTTTTGGTATTATAGCTTTACTGGTGGCGGGTCCTTTAATAGAACGCCGGGGGTGGCGTTTTGCCTTCTTTACCGGTCTTGCTGCTTTTGCCGGGGGAACTGTGTTATCTGCCCTTTCCTGGTCAGGTTACATGTTTATTTTAGCCCGTTGTTTTACTGGAATTGGTTATGGTTTTTTTCTCATGGCTCTTAGGGCTTACATCCTTCTTAACCCCTCTCCGGAAGATCAGAGCGAAGGAGTAACTGCATTTACCTCGGGCCTTTATGCAGGAGTAAATGTTGGCGTGATGTTTGGTGCCATGATGGCAGACCGCATAGGTTTTTCACAGGTGTTCTACATGATTCTAGCTTATTTGTTTATGGCGGGAATTTTTGCCTTCTATTTCATTAAAAAAGAACCCGCCAGGGAACTGGCACCTGAGCCGGTTGCTGAAACAGGCGCAAAAGGCAGCGGGTTAAAAGAGTTTTTTACCAACCGGTATGTTATAGCTTTTTTTTTACTAATATTGCTGCCTATTACCTTTTCCGGCATGTTCCTGGACTACTACTTCCCTATTTTTGCTGAAGATACCGGGGTTTCTTCCTCTAATATCGGCCGTGCCTTTTTGTTAAACGGTTTGTGTATTGTGTACCTGGGACCTTTGCTCAGCCGCTATTCCAGCAAGTTTTTGGGGGTGCGCCGGGCTATACTGGCTTCAGGCTTAATTGTATCCAGCGGTCTATTAATCTTTGCCTTATATGGAACCCTGTGGGCTGCTTTTGCAGTAGTTCTGTTGCTGGGTTTATCCGATAGCTTTGGGCTGGTAGCCCAGAACAACTTTTTCCTTGGTCTGGAGGCCACCCACAGTATAGGGCCGGGGAAAGCCCTGGGGTACTTTAATATAGTCCGTAAGGCGGCACAGATGCTGGGACCTATTGGTTTTGGTCTTGCCCTGGAAATGGGGATGAGCCAGGGTATAACTGTTATTGGTATATTGATATTGCTATTTCTAATTCTTTTCTCGATAATTACACGTCCTGCTGCCAGATTGAAACAGGCAGAATAAAAGAAATAAAGGTTAAATCTAAATTAAAAGGAGGCCTGAAGTGGCTTGGCTGAAAATATAAATTTTCCCTCCGGTGGTTTGCCTCGAGTTCCTGCTGATTTCCAGGTTGTTTCCCTGGATGACAGCTACCTGGCAGAAATGCTGGGACTTCAGGAACTGTCCATAGGCAGCTTAAAAGACAAAATGAATTGCGTGAGCCTTTCTAAAGATGAGCTCCGGGAAATTCTTGGAGAAAGGGGTATTGCTCTGGGTGTAATTAAAAAGGAAAAGCTGATTGCTTTTTACTGTGCTTTGTTTCCAGGAAATACCCAGGAAAACCTGGGGCATGACCTGGAGTTATCCGGGAAGGAGTTGGAGCAGGTATGCCACCTGGAGATTGCTTTTGTTCATCCAGATTACAGGGGTGAAAAACTACAGTTGCTCCTGGGCCACCAGGTAGTATCCAGGGTAAGGGCCATGGGGAAACACCGTTATTTTTGTGTTACCGTTGCCCCACAAAATTGTGTGTCACTGAAAAATACATTGTCTCTGGGAGTACATATAGTTGAGTTAAAAAAGAAATACCAGGGACAATGGCGTTTTATCTTGTTTAATGACTTAAAGGAACCCATCAAGCTGGACAGGAAAAATCCTGTTACTGCCAGTAATACGGACTATGCTTTTCAGAGGCAGCTTTTGCTGGAGGGATATGCAGGCTTCCAACAAGTAAAAAGATCAGGCCAATGGGAAATTCTTTACGGGAAGCGATGGCATGTGTAACAGGAATAGTACTTACAGTCTGGCGAAACGACTTACCTGCTTGCTGCTGCTTTTTATAACTTGTTTCTTACTCAATTGCTATTATTCAAGTAAAAGTACTATAATTTAAAATAAAGAACAATAATCTACAAAAAATAGAAGGAATTGTTTGGAGCAATGTCGAATTATAGATAAAAATAGTCAAAACTGTCATAATCAACATAAACTTCAAAGATCTTAAGTATAAAAATGCCAGGAGGAATAATCTTGCGCAAATCAGTTAAGACAGATAAGCCGTTAGAGTTAGTTTCCAGGGAGCTTGAACCAGC
The DNA here is from genome assembly GCA_964474145.1 of uncultured Syntrophomonadaceae bacterium. Taxonomy (GTDB): domain Bacteria; phylum Bacillota; class Dethiobacteria; order SKNC01; family SKNC01; genus PWHX01. The sequence goes on along the minus strand of CAYYWR010000138.1, from coordinate 1,978 downwards.
GGTAGCGGTTAAGAATAATAACATGATGATTGGTGATAATCTGGAGATTCTTAAGATGCAAGAGAAAATAGGGAACCGTTTGACTGCTGCGATACTGGAGCAAAAAGCAGATGATGAACTGATAAAGAATTTAACAGTATCTGCAAAAGAGGAAGTGAAGGAAAAAGGGAAGGCCATGCGACAATTAATGCCCTGCCATGGTAATGTAGATAATAAAGAGCTTCCCGAAAAAATCCTGGAACTTGTTTTCCCTGCGGGTATTGTTCATTTGGGCTATGATAAAAGGGAAAAGCAAGTTGTGCTGGTTACAGAGGAAAGTAGTGTAGACAAAAGAAAAGTGCCCTTGTATAACAGCCAAAAAGTAGTATATAAAAACAGACCACATATGAAAAGAGATGGCTCACAGTTTTATATTGCTCAAGACTGGACCAGGGGTTCTGTAGCTATTATAGATAGTATTGACAAGAAAATGGGTAGAATACTGAGCACTTTTAAAAAAATGGTGGAAAGGGAGAGGGAAGGGAAAAGGGAAATTGGCAACATAAAATATGTGTTGCCTTTTCTGGATCAAAATAAAGAAGTAGTGGAAATAAGAAGGCTGCAAGAAATTAAAGCACAGTTAAAGATAAGTTTGAATAGAGGGACAGAGGACAGGGGGATAACATCCAGGAAAAAGGCAGAAGTTGACAAGCTGATAAGTAAAAAGAACACCATCGCTGAAAAAAAGAAATCTAGGGAAGAAGAATTTATAAAGAAGTTAAGGATTGGTTTTAAAATAGACAAAAGTTCTTCCCAGAAAACAGGTTCTAATGAGCGCCTTCTTATCCTTCAACAGAAAAGAAGAAGAAGAAGAAAGGAAGAGGAGGAAAAAGGCATAGGTTTAGGTGCCTGGTGGCTTAGCCAGGAGAAAGAGCAGAAAGACAAGAGAAAGAAAGAGCAGGAAAAAAGGCAGGAGAGAAAACAGGAGGAAAAGGGAAAGAAAGGGCAGCAGAAAAAAGACAAAGAAGAAAAAGAAAGGCGACATCAAGAGGAGAAATCCAGATCCAGATGGGGATATTTAGCTGGTAGCTGGCCTGGTGTTAAAAGAAAAGAAGAAGAAGAGGAAAAGAAGAAAGAGCAGAAAAAGCAGAAGAATAAGCAAGAACAAGAAATAAATAAAAATAAGAAGAAGTAGAAAAGAAGGGCAGTGCACTAATTTTGTGGGAAGAGATGTCAAGACAAGTAATATATTTAGCTATTCTTAGCAGGGCCAGTGAAAAAGCGAAAAGAAAGATTTTTATATATTAATAGGAGCTTGCCATGAATAAACAGGACTTACTACCCAGGGGAATGATTGCTAACAGGTTTTCCTTTAAGATGGAAGGGTTGCTTGAGGGCGGTTTTTCCAGGGTCAAGAACATAGAAAGAAGAGTCAAAAGAGAAGAGTATAATGAGGGTGGCTCCAACATGAAGCCTGTAATTTTAGCAGGTCAGCAAACAAGTTCTAACAAGCTGGTTTTGGAAAAGGGCTATATAGTCAGCAAGGACTCTATGTTCAAGAAGTTAAATCAAGAATTGTCAAACCAAAAGCATATTTTTAGATCTGGGACTTTATCAGTTTTAGATAAGAGCTCCAATCCTGTGAGGACTTTTTATTTTGAAAAAGGGATTATCAGTGAATGGAGCATATCGGATCTGGATGCCAAAAGTCCGGGCATTATGATGGAAAGGATTATCATAGTACACAGTGGGCTAATTGAAGAAACAGATGAAACTGAAGATATTGCTCAAGGTGGAGATGCAGTAGTAGAGCCAGAACCAGAGCCAGAGCCGGAGCCAGAGGAAGAAGAACAACAAGAAGAGGAAGAGGAAGAGGAAGAACAGGAAGAAGAAGAAGAGGAAGAAGAAGAGGAAGAACAGGAAGAAGAAGAAGAGTCAGAAGAAGAACAAGAACAAGAAGAAGAGCCAGAGGAAGAAGAGCAAGAAGAGGAACAAGAAC
>CAYYWR010000137.1:2997-5035 GCA_964474145.1 uncultured Syntrophomonadaceae bacterium | reverse complement strand
CACCGGTCTTTCTAAAGAAGAAATAGAAAGACTCAAGTAATTCTTTCTTACTCTTCAAAAAAACTAAAAGCAGCACCAGGGAGTAAATCTTTACCCTCCCTGGCGCTGCCTGTTCTTATCATTATTCTAGAATTCCCTTTACCTCTGCTTCATAACCGTATTTAATCAGTGGTCATACTGTTAGTAGTGGCCATGCGGTTAGTAATAGCGTAAAGCAGAAAGTGGAAAACTGAAAGTGTATCGTATAACTTATATCGGAATAAAGGGATAAAGGAACAAAGGAATATAGAGACATAGAGATAAAGGGATATTGGGACAAAGGGAGGAATTACCATGCAGAGGGAAATATCCGATTACAGTTTTGATGTCATTGTAGTGGGAGCAGGCCATGCGGGTTGTGAAGCAGCCCTGGCTGCTGCCCGGATGGGTTGTCAGACCATGCTCTTTTCTATTAACCTGGACCAGGTGGCCCATATGGCCTGTAACCCCTCCATAGGGGGTCCTGCCAAGGGGCATCTGGTCCATGAAGTGGACGCCCTTGGCGGACAGATGGCGGTAGCTGCGGACCAAAATGTCCTGCAGATGCGGGTTCTAAATACAAAAAAAGGGCCGGCTGTACGAGCTCTCAGGGCACAGATTAACAAGAGTTCTTATCAGCATACCATGAAAAAAGTTCTGGAGGAGCAGCCCGGACTTCTGCTGAGAGAATCCATGATTTCAGAAATACTGGTGCACAACGGCCGGGTAACCGGGGTGAAAGCCTTAAACGGTGAGACATACCGGGCCCGGGCAGTAGTGCTTGCCACGGGAGTGTATCTTTGCTCAACATTGTTTTACGGGTTTAATACCTATCCCAGTGGACCCAACAACTTGATGCCCTCCATGGACCCTTCAGAAAACCTGCAGTCTCTGGGGATTCACCTGCAGCGCTTTAAAACGGGAACTCCTCCCCGGGTGTACCGCAGCAGTATAGACCTGGAAACCCTGGAACCGGTGGAAGGGGAACGGGGGACCGGTAATTTTTCCTTTATGACACCTCCCAGGGAACACCGTCTTTTTAACTGCTGGATGGCTTACACCAACCCCCATACTCACCATCTGATTCGGGAAAACAAGGAAAAAGCAGCCCTTTACTCTGGCTTGATAAAGGGGGTTGGCCCCAGATATTGTCCCTCTATCGAGGATAAAGTGGTGCGTTTTCACGAAAAAGACAGGCATCCAATTTTCATTGAGCCGGAAGGGGATAATACCGAAGAAATGTATGTCCAGGGCATTTCTACCAGCCTGCCAGAGGAGGTCCAGCTAAGGTTTCTGCGTACCATAAAGGGGCTGGAGAAAGTCCAGATAACCCGGGCCGCCTATGCCATCGAGTATGATTTTGCCCCTCCTTCCCAGCTGAAACACTCCCTGGAAACTAGAAACGTGTCCGGTTTGTTCCATGCGGGCCAGATAAACGGCACCACCGGTTACGAGGAGGCGGCAGCCCAGGGGCTGATGGCAGGGATAAATGCTGCCCTTCTCTGCCGGGGGGAAGAACCCCTGGTGCTGGGCCGGTATCAGGGTTATATGGGGGTGCTGCTGGATGACCTGGTTACCAAGGAAATTACGGAGCCATACCGGCTGTTTACCTCCCGGGCGGAATACCGGCTGATGCTTCGAAAGGATAACGCAGACCTGCGGCTGACGGAAATCGGCCGCAATATTGGCCTGGTTACGGAGGAAAGGTATGAGAAATATTTGCGCCGGAAAGAGGCCATAGAAAGGGAAAAAAAATATCTTGGGGGGATAAAGATTAATCCAGGGAAAGAAAACAACAGCTTCCTGGAGTCCCGGGGACTATCCCCCCTGTCCAAACCCACCACTGCTGAGGATTTTTTAAAGCGACCGGAAATTAACTATAACCTTATCAGGCATTTTTTTGAGGAAGAGCGGAGCCCCTCCCCGGATGTCATTGCAGAGGTGGAAAACCAGATAAAATACCGGGGTTATATTGATAAAGAACAGGCCCGATTTAAAAGGCTGGAGTACCTGGAAAAGA
>CAYYWR010000137.1:0-2987 GCA_964474145.1 uncultured Syntrophomonadaceae bacterium | reverse complement strand
TTTGACTATGAAAAGGTACACAACTTGTCTACCGAGGCACGGCAAAAACTGACCCGGCTGCGTCCCCAAAACCTGGGGCAGGCATCCCGGATCGATGGAGTTTCCAGTTCGGATATCTCACTGCTGGCGGTGTATCTGGAAAAAATTTCTCTGCATAAAGGGCCCAAAAGGGAAAAGACGGAAAAGAAGGAAGGGAAGGAAAGGAAGGAAGGGAAGGAAAGGAAGGAAAAGAGGGAAAGGAGGGAGAAGATTGAGTAATATTCTTCCCGGATGGTACTTCCGGCTCAGTGAATTCTTTTCCCGCCGTTTTTCCTGTAAGGTCAGGAAAATCCCTGTGCATGCCGGAACCACCTGCCCCAACAGGGATGGGACCATTTCAACCACGGGCTGCTCATTCTGTTATAATCCCGGTTTCAGCCCGGCTACAGGGAAGGATCTCTCCATATCCAGCCAAATCCGCCAGGCCAGGGATGGGCTGAAACCAGCGGCCAGGGAAAAAACCCGCTTTTTGGCTTATTTCCAGAGCTATACCAATACGTATGGTGACCCCTACCATCTGATTTCCCAGTACAAAGAAGCACTGCAGGAGGAAGGAGTTATGGGAATATCTGTTTCTACCAGGCCTGATTGCATCCCGGAAGAAATCCTGGAATATCTGGAGGAAACGGCAAAACAAAAACACGTCTGGCTGGAATACGGCCTTCAATCTGCCCATGACCATACCCTGGAAAAGATCAACCGGGGACATGATTCCGCTGCCTTTACCCGGGCCGTGGAGCGAACCAGGAACCGGGGCATTTTTATTTGTGCCCACATTATACTGGGGCTTCCCGGGGAAAGCTGGGAAGATATGAGGGAAACCATACGTTTTTTAAACCGCTCTGGAATTGACGGGGTAAAGTTTCATCATCTGCAGGTAATAAAAAACACTTCCCTGGCGGAGGAATACCGGAAAAAAACAATTCCCCTGTTCAGGGTTGAGGAATATCTGCATCTGCTGGTGGAGCTGCTGGAGCACCTCAGCCCGGAGCTGTGCATCCACCGCCTCATGAGTGAAGTGACTGATCCGGAACTTCTTATTGGCCCCCGCTGGGACCTGGTTAAAACAGCCTTTCACCAGGAGGTGGAAAAGGAGCTGAAAAACCGCAATTCTTGCCAGGGCAGTAATGTGTTGTGCTGATATTTTTCCTTGAAAAGTGACTAACAAAGAAAAGTGACTAACACATATTCATTTGCCGGAGCTGGGAAGTATTCCTTTATATTCGACTCTAAAAAAGCAGTAATAAATTAACAATTCATGAAATATATCTACAATATTTTCATTTTATTGCTTGACACTAATGTGATTGAATTATAATATTTAATTATTATAATTTAATATAGGAGGTAATTGCCTTGACCCGTAAACTGCTTTCTGTTTTATTAATTTTTACCCTGCTGGTGCCTCTTACCTGTGTTCAAGCCGCTGAATCCAACATGAACGAAGTCATGAACGAAGTAGATGACCCCTTTGAAAGCACAAGAGAAGTAAATGACCCGCTGAAACCCTGGACTATTAAATTTAACCAGGTGCCTGACCCAGACACGGTAGATGATGAGTCCATCTATGTGACTGACAGCAACATTAACAAAGTCCCCATTACTTATGATTTTGAGGATAATTCTGTTATTGTGACTCCTGAGCAGGAATATGAATACGGCCGCTTATATACACTATGGATAACGAATGTAAAATCCCTTGGCGGTCAAAACCTTGGGAGAAGTATAGCAATGAGTTTTGTCGTTTTCCCTGAGGAAGAACCTGAGGAAGAACCCCAACCTGATGAATTAACAGTAGGCCAGGGAGAAGTAGATGAGCTGGCAGAGGCTCTGGTTAATGATGAGATTAATAAGATCTATATCACAGGAAATGTCACCGGAGATTTTACTGCTGAGCTCCATGGCCAGGAAATTGATGGGACAGGGAAAGTTTTAACCAGGAGCCAATTAACAGGGGACCTGGAAATAGCTGCAGATGGAATGGAAATTAAAAACCTGTTTGTCAAGGGCAACCTGAGCATAACAGGCAGCAACAATGTTCTTAAGAATATTACCGTACAGGGAGATTACATGGATGAAGGAGAAAACAACAGCCTTGACGAAGCAAATATAATAAGCAGCAGCCCCGGCGGGAATGTTTCGCTGGAGGGCAGCAGTGGCATAGTTGGTAATGTAGAGACAGAGGAAACATTGACCGTCAGCGGCCGCGACTACATTGTAGCTGCATCCAGGGCTAACAATGTAATCCTTACAGAAGAAGCCACCGGGACGGAAATAAAAGACTCTATAGTAGAAGGAAACTTTGAAATAAAAGGTTCAGATAACAGCGTAAAGGATACCGGCGTCAGAGGAGATTTCACCATATTGGGAACAGGAAAAAACAATACAGTAAGTGATACGATAGTAGAAGGAGATTACCAGGACCAGGGTGAGGGCAATAGCCGGGAGTATGAAAGAGTGCATTTTCAAGTGCCGCAGCTGGTGTATCTGGAAGCAGGCGCATCGAAACTGATTGAGTTGGAGTTATTTTATCCCCAAGATGGGTTCACGGTAGAAGCTACCACCCAGGATGAAAGCACGGTAAAGGTGACACAAATTATTACTGACTATCAAGAACCCCCAGAACAAACAGTGGCTACAGCAGTCTATGCAGAAGTGTATGCAGTAGATTCAGGGGTTGCAGATATTGACTTTACAGTAACGGCTCCTGATTATAAGGAAGTCACCAAAACAACGAGAACCCATGTTGATGCCTTTATCTCCGGCTGGGTGTCTGCCGGAGCATACATCACAGGCGCCGGGCTAACTTTTTATGACCTTGACGGTAATCTAGTTTACCAGAGTGACGGGCCGGTTACCAGCAATCAAGGTTCTTTTCTGTTAGCGGTCCGGGATTTCCCCGGTGATTTCCCCAGTGACTTTAGGGTTAAGGCCCAGGGGGGAAGATT
>CAYYWR010000136.1:0-5070 GCA_964474145.1 uncultured Syntrophomonadaceae bacterium | reverse complement strand
TAGAAGAAGTTTCTGAGATTATAGACAAACAGCCGGAAATACTATACCATACAGTTTCTATCGGTGGCGGCCTTCCCAAATTTTATCAAACTCTTTTCCCCCATGCCCCTTCTCCTGATTTTGCTCAATTTTTGGTGAGAGTTGATTTAAATAAAGGAAACAGATTTGCCAGCAATGGGGAAATAGTAGATTATATGCAGAGTTTATTTGACTCCCTCATAGCTGGGGGATCTGCTATGATAAGAGAACTGGAACAGGGAGAGCCCCTGGGTTCTCCGGTAACTATAAGGGTCTCTGGAGATAATACAGAAAGCATTGAAGCTATAGTTGCAGAAACAAAAAGCGTTCTAAAGGATATTGAAGGCACAACAAACATTCATGACGATAAAGCTTCTGATATTTTTGAGTATCATGTAGTGGTAGATTGGGATAAAGCCGGCAGCCGGGGTTTATCCAACTATGATATCCAAACCGAAGTCAGCTGGGCTCTCAGGGGAGCTGAGGCTGCAGTCCTCCAGAAAGAAGGCCAGGATTACCCCATCCTGGTAAAAGGCAGCATAAACTCCATAGAGGACCTGGAAAATATGGGAATAAAGTCTTCCCTTACTGGACACAAATTATTACTTAAAGATATTGCGGATATCAGCATGCAGGCCCACTCTCCTGAAATCAGGAAATATGACCGGGAGCCTACGGTAACCCTCTACAGTGATGTAAGATATGGTTATAATCCGGTTCAAATAGAAAACCAGGTTAAAAACTATTTGTCCTCAACTGACACAGGGGACGTAAAAATAAGATTTACCGGAGAAAGGGAGAAAATTATCAGTAACTTTGGAGACCTGGGGCATTCATCCATTTTTGCGGCATTATTGATATTTCTTGTGCTCCTTTTACAATTCAAGTCATTCTCCCAACCTCTCGTAATACTTTTGACTATCCCGTTATCAGCTGTGGGATCTGTCGCCGGCCTGTTTATTACCGGCCAACCCCTTTCCTTCACAGCACTCCTGGGCATTATAAGTCTTATGGGAATTGTGGTGAATAACGCCATCGTGCTAATAGACCTGATAAATAGCGAGAGAAAAAAGGGGAAAGCTATCTACGAAGCCTGCATTAACGGGGTTAGCAGGCGGATTAAACCTATTCTCCTGAGCACTACCACTACTGTCATGGGCTTGACCCCCCTTCTTCTATCGGGAAGCGAGCTTTTTAGACCAATGTCTATTTCTTTAATCAGCGGGCTTATTGTGTCTACAATTCTTACCCTGATAATAATACCTGTAGCGTACAGCACGGTAATAAAGTGAGGATTAAATAAACCCTTTCTGGTTAAGGAAAGAGTAGCGGAATACGCACAGATAAAACTTATCAACCCTTCTTTTAAAGTGTTTTACATACCGTGCAACACATACCGTGCAACACTGGCTTCTTGTTACTTCCGGGGACGCATGGTTTCACAACAGGTTTGATAGAAAGTGGCGGCGGAAGCCGAATAAATAAATTGCTGAAAGGGAAAAAAGATGCTAGCTGTTACCATAAAAAGTAATACTTATTTAATAATTTTAATTATATTTTTGATAGGAAATATTTAAGTTATGTAGAAGAATAATATATAATCAAAATATAAGCAGTTGTATAATTTATATAAAAAAAATATAAACAAGGGAGGTTTGGGAATTGTGTAACTATTACTTTGATGATGCCCACGGCATCGCCTATAAGATTGATCCCATCTCTACATCCGTACTGGAAAAGGATGATAGAAAAAAGCCCGAGGAAATAATTGTTTACACCAACGTAAAGATCACTAATTATAGACGGGAAAAGATCCGCAGGGTTTTATCAGAAACTTATCCTATGGACCAATACGATTATGATTCGGCTAAAAAAAGATTTACAGATACTTTGCTGTCCAGGCTATTAAGCAGCGCAAAAAAAATATCTGAACAGGAGTACGAGTCAATTAAAGCTGTTGTGGAAACAAGCCCCTAAATAATACTTATATCTAAAAAGCACACCTTGCTAAGAACTTGCCAGGGTGTGCTTTTTGCTATATATTAGCCTTCCATACTATTTTTAGGCATAACTCTTTATACAGTAAGGAGCTCTATCTCTACAGCCTCTCCTTTTTTCAGTGACTGGGGTACATCTATAATCCTTTGATTGGAAGAGCCCCGAAAATGCAGGGAAAGGTCCTTTTTTTTCAAGACAAAGGGACCATCAACTAAAACATCTACATACTTCATTAAAGGCATGTGTTTTACTTCTTCGAAAGTATATCCCGTATAGACCCAGATATCCAGGCCAGGACAATTAGCTTTAAGTGTGGTTAAAACATTAAATAAACCTTCCTGCTGCACAAGAGGCTCTCCTCCACTAAAAGTAACGCCTGTATGTAAGGGAGTCACTTTTTTTAATATCATATGGGCAAAATCACTTTCCTGAATTTCCTTTCCTCCCAGGAAATTCTGTAAAGTTGGGTTGTGGCATCCCTCACAAGTTCCAGGGCAGCCCTGTAGGAAGACAGTAACCCTGATCCCTGTCCCGTCTACCATTGACTCTCCAATTATATCGGCATACTTTATCACCTTTATATCCCTCCCCTCAACAAATACTTCACCGCTTAAGTCGTATTACAACAATTTATTTCGTATTCCCCCTGCCTTTTCAGGTTAGCTTTCACCAAGAACATGGGGCCTGCGATCCCTTAGCTCTGCTTTTTTAGCCGTATTGAATCTGTCATCAGAAGAAAGGTATCCGGTTATTCTCCTTATTCTGCGAATACTTTGCTCCTGACACACAGGACAGTTCTGGGATATGATTCCAGAATAATTGCAGTCATTACACTCATCCACAGGATAGTTTACCCCTCCATAACCTACATCATTATCTGCCATATGCCGGATAATTTTTTCTACAGCCTCTATATTTCCTTTGGGAGGTGAGGGGAGTTCAACGTACGTAATATGTCCTCCATTACAATATGCATGGTATTGTCCTTCAATATTAATTTTTTGATAAATGGAAGTTAAATAGTTTACTGGCAAATGATATGAGTTAGTGTAATACTCTTTGTCTGTTATTCCCGGCAATATACCGAACTGTTTCTGGTCTATAGACATAAACCTTCCGGAAAGACCCTCTGCTGGTGTAGCATAAAGGACAAAATTTAAATCATACTCCTGTCCAAACTGCTGAGTTCGTTTATACATGTGATTTACTATACTTAACCCTAAATCCCGGGCCTCATCAGTTTCCCCGTGATGGCTTCCCACAAGAGACGTAAGGGCCTCCGCCAGGCCAATAAAACCTATAGAGAGGGAGCCGTTTTTTATAGCTTTTCTAATAGATCCACCACATTTAACTTCTTGTGAATCCATGTAAAGCTTCTGGCCAATTAGAAAAGGCAAATCTTTTTCCTTAAGTTCACTGAGAATCTCAAAGCGGTGAATCAACTGCCTGACAGCCAGGCGCATCAGACGGTCAAGCTCCACAAAAAAAACATTTATATCTTTGTTAAGGAGGGCTAAGCGGGAAAGGTTTAAGGAAACCGAGGCTATATTTCCCCGTCCTGCAGATACTTCAAGACCATGCTTGTTAGCGATAGTTCTGGTACGACATCCCATGTAGGAAACTTCATCTCCATATTTCTGGTTATAGGAAGCATCCATGAAACTAAAAGCAGGGTTTAAACGGTGTGATGCTACCCTTAGAGCCAACTGGAATAAATCGTAGTTGGGGTCCTGGGGGTCGAAATTAACTCCTTTTTTAACTCTAAAAACTAGATTGGGGAAAACAGGATTTTCTCCCCTGCCCAGCCCTTTTTCATAAGCTATCAGTAAAGTTTTTGAAACCATGCGCCCCTCCGGGCTTATATCTGTGCCAAAATTTATACTGCTGAAAGGAACCTGGGCTCCTGCCCGGGAATGCATGGTGTTCAAGTTATATATAAGCCCTTCCATGGCTTGAAAAGTCTCCTCTTCTGAAGGCAAACTATCAAAACTCCTTATAACATGGGATATATCTTTATCAAAGTGGGGGAAACTCTGACCTCCATACATATCGTTCTGATTGCTTTGCAGTATTATAGCTGATAATGCTGCAGCAGAGTAAATACGGCGGGGTGGTCTTATCCATCCGTTCCCGGTATGGAAACCTTCCCTTAGAAGCCTTTTTAAATCAATCTGTAAACAATTCAAGGTCTTGGCGTAATAATCCAGGTCATGTATATGTATAAAACCCTCCCGGTGGGCTGTCTCTATATCTTCAGGCAAGAGGTTGCTCAAATAGTACTTTTTACTTGCTGCCATGGCAATCTGAAGCATTTTGGCAGAGGGGGAATTATTAATATTAGCATTTTCCCTGTTAGTCTCAACCAGTATTTCTTTAACTGTATCCATCAATTCAGTTTTTCCTTCCCTCATTCGGGTACGTCTATCCCGGTAAAGTATATAGGCTTTGGCGGTCCGGGCATGTCCATTTTCAATTAATATTTTTTCTACCACGTCCTGCACACCTTCAACAGAAGGTATAATAACCTGGTTATTAGCATTCAAATACTCAATTACCTTTTGAGTCAGTTCCTCTGCTATACTTTTGTTTTCTCCTCCTACTGCCTTTGCGGCTTTAAAAATTGCCTCCGTAATCTTTTGTTCATCAAAGACTACAACTCTTCCATCTCTTTTCCTTATTTCTTTAAACAAAATCATATCTCCCTCCTTGACTGTATGCTACTTAATGAAACTGCGTTTATTCCTCTCTTAATTGCTATTCGTTTAATGGGGTATCCTTAAACTTCAGCAAATTATTTAACTCCTTTTTAAAAGATTCTATATCTTGAAACTTTCGATATACAGAAGCAAACCTGACATAAGCTACTTCATCTATGCCCCTGAGCCTTTCTAATATCATCTCTCCTATTTTATGTGATTTAATTTCTCTAATATATTTATTGCGCAGCTCTCTTTCTACATCATCTGCTAAATCTTCAAAAGTTGTTATAGGGATCTCCCTCTTTACCCCGGCTCTTAAAAGTCCATTTATTACTTTATCCCGGCTAAATACTTC
>CAYYWR010000135.1:0-5111 GCA_964474145.1 uncultured Syntrophomonadaceae bacterium | reverse complement strand
GTAAACTGGCACATGAAGGGAAAATACCAGGAGTTAAAAAAGCTAGCTGGTAAGAGTCAAGATTGATAAGTAAAGAAAGGGGGTATTCTTTATATGACCATGACAGATCCTGTTGCTGATATGCTGACAAGAGTTCGTAACGCTAATATTGTTCAACATGACCAGGTTGATGTTCCCGCTTCAAAAGTGAAGCTAGCCCTGGCAGATATTTTAAAAAAGGAAGGCTTTATCAGGGACTATGAGTTCCGGAAAGATAATAAGCAGGGCTTAATAAGGCTCTACTTGAAATACAGTCCTGAAAGAGAAAGGGTTATTACCGGATTAAAGAAAATAAGCAAGCCCGGGTTAAGGGTATACGTGAAAAATGATGAACTGCCTAAAGTTTTAGGAGGTCTGGGTATTGCCATTATTTCAACATCCAGTGGGCTCATGAGTGATAAAGACGCCAGGAAGTCCGGAGTAGGCGGCGAAGTATTATGCTATGTATGGTAATAAGTGTGTGATAGTCACTGTAGATTGGAGGTTTAATATATGTCCAGGATAGGTAAAAAACCTGTAATAATCCCTGAAGGTGTAGAAGTAACAGTTTCAGAAAACCTTGTTACCGTAAAGGGGCCCAAGGGACAGCTGCAAAAGCAAATGCCCCAGGCGGTAAGTATTGAGATAAAGGAAAATGAGCTGGTGGTTCTCCGTCCTTCAGAGAGTAGTGAGCATCGTGCCCTTCACGGTTTAAGCCGAAGCCTTATTAGCAATATGGTTGAAGGTGTTACCAAAGGGTTTGAAAAGACCCTGGAGCTTGTAGGGGTAGGATACAGGGCGACTCAGCAGGGAGAAAAAGTTAATATAGCTATGGGCTATTCCCATCCCATAGTTATTGAGCCGGGAGAAGATATTGAGATAGAGGTGTCGGCAGCCAATAAGATTGTGGTTAGAGGTATTGATAAAGAAGCAGTAGGAGAACTTGCTGCAAAAATAAGGGATATAAGGCGCCCTGAACCTTATAAAGGTAAAGGGATAAAATATCAGGAGGAAGTCATCAGGAGAAAAGTAGGGAAGGCAGGTAAGTAGTTATGGAAGGGAGGAATATTTTTGTTCCGGAAAGAAAATAGAAATGCCTTACGTAAAAAAAGACATATGCGTATCAGAAAACAGGTTTCAGGTACACCGGATAGGCCTCGCCTTAATGTTTTCCGGAGCTTAAAACATATTTATGTCCAGGTTATAGATGACCATAGTGGTCATACTCTAGTTTCTGCTTCCAGTAATGAGCCGGAAATAACTGGTGAGACCGATAATACCAATAATAAGGAAGCAGCCAAAATGGTAGGGGAGCTCCTGGCACGTAAAGCTCTGGACAAAGGTATCAAGCAGGTTGTTTTTGACCGGGGTGGTTACCTTTACCACGGCAGAGTTAAAGCTTTAGCTGAAGGAGCCAGAGAAGGTGGACTGGAGTTTTAGAAACATTTTTAAATAAATACTCATTTAGATATGCATTTGAACAAAGGAGGGAAAAGCTTGCAAAAGGATAACCGTAGAGATTCCGATAAATCTGAATTTATCGAAAAAGTAGTGCAGATTAACAGGGTAGCAAAGGTTGTTAAAGGAGGAAGGCGCTTTAGCTTTAGTGCCCTGGTAGTTATTGGAGACGGGGAGGGCAAGGTTGGTGCCGGACTGGGTAAGGCTGGTGAAGTTCCTGAAGCCATCCGCAAAGCCATTGATGATGCCAAGAAAAATATGATTTCCGTTCCTTTAGTAGATAATACCATCCCTCATCAGGTGGTGGGAAGATTTGTGGGAGGAAGAGTGCTTTTAAAGCCTGCTTCCAAAGGTACAGGAGTTATTGCCGGTGGTCCGGTAAGAGCGGTTTTGGAAGCAGCAGGAGTTAAAGATATATTGACTAAATCCCTGGGTTCAGCCAATGCTATAAACATGGTTAAGGCAACTATTCAGGGGCTGAAGGAATTAAAAAGAGTAGAAGAGGTTTCAAAGCTTCGCGGCAAGTCAATTGCTGAGCTCTTAGGTTAAGGAGGAAAGCAGAAATGAGAACGATTCGTGTAACCCTGATCAAGAGCCCCATAGGATATCCTAAGGGCCAGAAAGATACTCTGAAAAGTTTAGGCCTTACAAAGTTAAATAAAAGTAGGGTGCACAATGACAGGCCTCATATAAGGGGTATGATAAATAAAATAAAGCATATGGTTAAAGTTGAAGAAATTAACGGTGAAGACATATAGCATCTATAAGGGGGTGTATGTATTGCGCTTACATGAACTAAGGAGCCCTAAAGGGTCCAGAAAAAAACCTAAAAGAAAAGGCAAAGGTATCGCTTCTGGCCTGGGTAAAACTGCAGGGCGCGGACACGGTGGACAAAGATCCCGCTCCGGAGGAAAGGTAAGGCCTGGTTTTGAAGGGGGACAAATGCCTTTATACCAGCGTCTTCCCAAAAGGGGTTTTACCAATATATTTAAAAAAGATATAACAGAGGTCAATGTTCAGGCTTTAAACCGCTTTGAACCGGGGGATGAAGTAACTCCTGAGACTTTGAAGGAAAAAGGTGTCATTAAATCGGTCAGGGATGGCGTTAAAATATTAGGTAAAGGTGAGCTGGAAAAAAATCTGACCGTTAAAGCAAATCATTTTAGCAAAAAAGCCGCAGAGAAAATTGAGGCTGCGGGTGGCAAGGTAGAGGTGATATAATGCTGGAGACAGTTCGAAGTGCCTGGAAAATTACTGAGCTGCGGGGTAGAATAATATTTACTCTTCTCATGTTTGTTGTTTTTCGCCTGGGTTCTCATATACCTGTTCCAGGTATTGATGTGGCTCAGCTTCAGGAATTTTTTCGTGGGGATAGTTTATTTGGCTTTCTAAATGTAATCGGAGGAGGAGCTCTGAGCAATTTTACCATATTTGCCATGAGCATTACTCCTTATATTAATGCGTCTATTATCATGCAGCTTTTAACTGTAGTTATACCCAGGCTGGAACAGCTTTCTAAAGAAGGGCAAGAAGGAAAAAAGGTTATAAGCAGGTATGTCCGCTACGGTACAGTAGGCCTTGCTTTCCTGCAGGCTATAGCCATGACTTTCGGACTGATAAGGGAAGCTATCATTAACCCTACTGCACTTTCTTATATAACAATTATAATGTCCCTTACCGCTGGCACCGCTTTTCTGATGTGGTTGGGGGAGCAGATATCCGAGAAGGGCATTGGTAACGGTATTTCTCTTATTATTTTTGCTGGTATTATTGCCAGTTTTCCCGGGGGCACGGCCCAGTTGATTGAAAGGATTCGTGTGGGGCAGGCAAATTATTTAGCCATGATTGCCATAGGCATATTTGCCCTGGGGCTTATTGTATTTATAATTGCTTTAACCCAGGGAGAGCGCAGGATCCCGGTACAGTATTCCAAAAGGGTAGTAGGCAGAAGGCTTTATGGTGGACAGTCAACTCATATACCTTTAAAGGTTAACCAGGCAGGGGTTATTCCTGTAATATTTGCTTCTTCTATACTGATGTTTCCACCTACTCTGGCCCAGTTTGTTAACCATCCTGTTGCGGTAAGAGTGGCAAGCCTTCTTGACTGGGGTTCACCCTTAAATACAGTGATATATTTTTCACTGATTGTATTTTTCACTTACTTTTATACAGCCATTCAATTTAACCCTGTAGATGTGGCTCAGAACATTAAGAAATATGGTGGCTTTATTCCGGGACTAAGACCGGGCAGGCCTACAGCAGAGTATATAGAGCGTATTGTATCCAGAATAACTCTGGCAGGAGCTCTTTCTCTGGCGCTTGTTGCTACTTTACCTATACTACTGCAGAATTTTACCGACATGAATTTAATATTTAGCGGAACCGCCCTCATAATTATAGTAGGTGTATCTTTAGAAACCATGAAACAGATAGAGAGCCATCTCCTGATGAGGCATTACCAGGGGTTTATAAAATAACGGGGGTAAGGTTTTATGATTACTTTGAAATCCGACCAGGAAATAGAGCTGATGAGGGAAGCAGGAGGTATAGTTGCATCGACCCATCAGGTATTGGCTAAAGCGGTAAAGCCGGAAATTACTACTGCCCAGCTAGATGTTATTGCTGAGAAACATATCCGGGGACAGGGAGCTGAGCCTGCTTTTAAAGGCTATCACGGATTCCCTGCCAGTATCTGTGTTTCTATTAACGAAGAGGTAGTTCACGGTATTCCCAGTCTAAGGAAGCTAAAAGAAGGAGATATTATAAGTATAGATGTGGGGGCATTTTACAAGGGTTATTATGGGGATGCTGCAGTTACGTTACCTGTAGGAAAAATAATGCCTGAAACGGCAAAATTGCTGGAGGTGACCAGGGATTCTTTATACAAGAGTCTTGCCTATGCCCGGGAGGGATACAGGTTATCGGATATATCCCATGCTGTCCAGGCATATGTGGAGTCCCATGGTTTTAGTGTAGTTCGGAACTATGTAGGCCATGGCATCGGTAGTGAAATGCATGAAGAGCCACAAATTCCCAACTTTGGCAAGCCTGGCAAGGGTCCGAAACTGGAAAAAGGCATGGTGCTGGCTATTGAGCCCATGGTTAATATAGGCACCTGGGAAGTAGAAACACTGGAGGATAACTGGACAGTAGTTACCAGGGACAGAAGTATTTCAGCTCATTTTGAACACACTATAGCTGTAGGAAAGGATTACCCGGAGATTTTAACGGAAATGACTTGAAGTTAATCTCCAGCCCTTTCACCTGGTGTGACGGGAGGTATTGAAGTGGATGTTCCATCAGTAGGCCGGTTAGTCTGTTCTAAAAAGGGAAGAGATAAAGGGAATTATTATATAATTACCCGGGTAATTAATGACAGGCTGGTAGAGGCAGCTAACGGGAGCAATCGCAAGCTAAAAAACCCCAAAAAAAAGAATGTCAAGCATTTAAAACTATATTTTCTTGTGGATGAAGAGCTGGGTGATGCAATTAGAGCAAAAAGTGCAAAGGATGAAGAGTTGTTTAGAGCTTTAAATAAACTGCTGCAAGAGATAAATAATCAGGAATGAAAAAGGGAGGTTTTGCTACCGCATGTCCAAGAAGGATGTAATTGAGGTTGAGGGTACCGTGGTGGA
>CAYYWR010000134.1:0-5169 GCA_964474145.1 uncultured Syntrophomonadaceae bacterium | reverse complement strand
CCTAAATACCATCATATTAAAACATTTATAGCCTAAAGCCTATTATAGCTTAAAACAACAAGAAGAAATTATATGGATTTCATAACCTCCCCTCCGGCCCTACTCCCCAGGTAGGGCCTTGTTTTCTCTTTAATAAACTTTCAGGAGGCTGATAAAAATGGCTAATGCCGTGCTGTTAAGTGTTTTGGGAATATCCCTGTATACCGATATCAGGTACCGGAAAATCTATAACGCCATTCTCTTCCCCGGGATCCTGGCTGCCTTTGGCTACTACGGGCTTACCGGGGGGCTGGAGGGCTTCCTTTTCAGCCTTCAGGGCTTTCTCCTGGGCATGGGGCTCTTCCTTCTCCCCTTTATCATGGGAGGGCTGGGGGCCGGTGATGTAAAGCTTTTAGGAGCTGTAGGGGCGTTGAAGGGAACGGAGTTCGTTTTTCATGCTTTCCTGGCCACAGCCCTGATGGGAGGCCTTCTGGCAGTCCTGGTTTTAGTAAAGGAAAGAAGGCTTTTTAGCACCTTGAGGCAGATGGGGTACAGCTTCTACTTCTTCCTTACCAGCAGGGCCAAGGTTAACTACTTGAACCACAGGAATATAACATCTGAAGGGTCTTTCCCCTACGGGGTAGCCATAGTCCTGGGGACCCTTTTCAGCTTTTACTGGATGAGGTGATTAATTTGTTCAACGTGTTCAGCAAATTCCACCCCTTTATAAAAAACAACCGGGGCCAGGCCCTGGTGGAAATAGCCCTGGTGCTGCCCCTTCTCCTGCTGATTATTTTTGGCATAATTGAGTTCGGCCGGATATTCAGCGCCCAGCTAACCCTGACCCATGCCTCCCGGGAGGGAGCCCGGGCCGGAGCCCTGGGAAACTCCAATACAGAAATTGTGGAAATCGTCAGCAGCAGCTCCTATCCCCTGGAGATAGGAGCTGGCAGCGTAGAAATAACCCCTGATGAAAACAGCAGATTTACCGGGGATTCCCTGACGGTGGAAATTAACTCCTCAGTAAGTATTTATACACCTTTTTTAAACGGACTTCTGGAAAACCCTTTTCCTGTCAGCGCAAAGACAACCATGAGAATGGAGTGAAAATAATATGAAATTATTTGATTGCGCACTTTGCTTGTTTAAAAAAATACTTAACAACCAGAGGGGATCTGTGGTTGTCCTTACCGCCCTGGCCATGACTGCCATCCTGGGTTTTGCCGCCCTGGTAACCGATGCAGGTTTGATTTACTTTAACCGGGTAAAGATGGTGAACGCCGCCGATGCCGCAGCCCTGGCGGCTGCCCAACAGTTAGCCTGTGGTAACTACTGCAGCCAAAGCGCAAAAAATATAGCTGTAGAATATGCCAACAGCAATAAGGCAAACCTCCAGGACATTCAGGTGGATATAGATACTGATAACAATATTGTTACTGTCAATCTACAAAAAGAAGTTGCTCTTTGTTTTGCCAGAATATTCAATATCTATAGCTCAGATATTACAGCAGAGGCAAAGGCAACATTTGAGTATCCCGTAAAGATTACCAGGTTAAAAAAGGGCAATGTGCTGCCCTTATTCATCACCAGGGAGCAATATGAAATGGGACTGGATGAAGGTGACGAGATTGGATTGATGGGAGACAGCAGCTTTCATGTGAAAATAAACGGTGAAGAAGTGCCGGGCAACTGGGGCGCCCTGGATTTTGGCCCCAGTGCCTTTGATGAAGCACTGGCTGGTAATCTGGACATCTCCATAACAATCTCCACAGGATGGTCTGAAATGGAAACAAAAACAGGCACCATGGGTATAAATGTTAAGAATGCTGTGGATTACCGCTTATTTCAAGACGACGATATAGAACCATACGGATTGATTCCCATAGTAGACCAGGTAGAAGAAAAGGGAGGCGGCAAGGTAGAGGTTCATATTTGTGGCTTTGCAGTTTTTGAAATTACCGGAACTGAAAAAGAACCTCCCGGTTATACCATATACGGTCACTTAATAGATGATAAAACTATAACAGATTTTACTGGTGATACTTCCCCACAGGAAACTTATAATTATGGTTCCCGGGTTTATAAGCTTATTGAATAGTTTTTAGTAAAGGAGGCCTACCCTTGAAAACCAAAAAAGTAATTATATTTGCCCTCATCTTCGGTCTTCTATCGGCTTTCAGTGTGTTCTGGTATGTGCAGCAGCTGGAAAACCAGCACAGCCTGCCCCTGGTAAATGTCCTCACAGCCAAAAGTGAGATTCCCGCCAATACCAGGGTGGAGCCGGAAATGCTGGAGTGGCAGAGCATCCCGGAGGAATATATTCACCCCAGCGCTGTAAAGGACAAAAGCGCCATCACCGAAACCGTTACCCGAACAGAACTGGTCCCGGGAGAACAGCTGTTGATGGATAAGCTCATAACCGGGGAAAATTATGAAGACGTACTGTCCCACCTGGTGGAACCCGGTTACCGGGCGGTATCCATTCCTATAAATAAAGTAGTGGCCGTGTCCAATCTGGTGAGTCCCGGGGATAAAGTTGACGTGATAGCCACTCTGGACCTGGACCTGGATCTTTCTAAACCTGAAGATGAAGATAAGGATGAGGGAAAAACTGAAAGTGTTACCCTGACCACCTATGTCCTGCAGAACTTGAAAGTCCTGGCCCTGGGCACCCATAAGGACCCGGCCAGGGAGGTGACAGAAGGAGATACCTCCACCCTGACCTTATCCGTAAAGCCCCAGGAGGCCCCAAAGCTGGTGCTGGCCTCGGAAAGGGGTTCCATAAGGCTTCTCTTGAGGTCCCCCGTGGATGACAGCATAGCAGAGGTTCCCCCGGTGGAAATGAAGGATTTAGTGGAGGGTAAGCTGGTGGACAAAAAAACATTAATTGAGAAAGAAGGTGAAGCTCTTGTCGAAAATTAAAGTGCTGGCGGTGGATGATGTGGAGGAAACCCGGGATAACATCAAGAGGTGCCTCCAGTTTGAAGAAGATATTTTTATCGCAGGGGAGTGTAAAAACGGAAAGGAAGCCATACTGAAGGCCCAGGAGTTGAGCCCGGACGTAATTTTGATGGATATTAACATGCCCGTCATGGACGGCATAGAAGCTACCGAAACTATAACCCTTCAGCATCCCAACATCCTGGTAATCATGATGTCTGTCCAGGGGGAGCAGGAATACCTGAAAAAAGCCATGATAGCCGGTGCCAAGGAATATATCATCAAGCCCTTTAGCATCAGCGAGCTTTCCAATACCATACGAAAAGTTCACAAGGTAGAGCAAAAGAGGAGGCAGATAAAAAAACAGTCCCCGGAAAAAAAAGTGACCCCTCTGAAGAACAAGCCGGAAATAATAAGCCTCTTCAGCACCAAGGGGGGCGTGGGTAAGACTACCCTGGGGGCCAACCTGGCAGTCTCCATAGCGGGAAAAACCAACCGGGATGTGGTGCTGGTGGACCTGGATTTACAGTTTGGCGACCTGGCCATCATGTTCAATGTTAATCCCCGGAACTCTATTACAGAAGTGGCCCATAACATGGAGGAAATCGACGAGAACCTCCTGGACAAATACCTGGTGAAACACGAATCGGGGGTAAAAATACTCCCTGCCCCCAACAAACCGGAATACGCTGAATTACTGGGCACTCAGCACATGGAAAAAATAATAAATACCCTGAAAAAAAGTTTCGACTACATTATTCTGGACACTCCACCCTTTTTCAATGATATAAACCTGTCCATTCTGGACATGTCCGACCAGATTCTGCTCATAACAAACCTGGAACTGCCTACCATAAAAAACACCCGGCTGAATCTGGAGATATTTGACACCCTGCACCACAAAGAAAAGGTAAGGCTGATTATAAACCGTTCTACCGAGGAACAGGGTATCCAGAAAGTGGACCTGGAGTCAACCCTGGAGTGGTTTGCCGTTTCCAGCATACCTTCCGACAATCGCCTGGTCATATCCTCTGTCAACAAGGGGATGCCCTTTGTATTGTCCCATCCAACTTCTAAAATCAGCAACAGCATCTACAGCCTGGCAGAAATCATTATTAAAAACTGGGGCACCCAAAAAGACCTGAAGTCCAACAAGAAAAAGAACTTTATCTCCAGGCTCTTTAATATACAGTAGGTATTGCCGCCGTATATACAGGCCTATAAGGGCACACACAGGCACTTATCTATTGCCCGACTACTACCTACCCACAGCAAAAAGGTGCTACCAGTTATAAGAGGAGACAGCGGGAGCAGCCATTAGTAAATTAGTTTGAGGAGGCGATGAAATAAAATGTCATTACTGAAGCGCCTGGAAAAAGAAAAGAACTCCCAAAAGGAAATGGAAAAGGAAAAAGAAAATGGTAATTCCCAGTCCAGGTCTATTCCTGTGAAGCAGGACCCTTATGGGGAAATCAAGCTAAATATTCATAAAACAATTATTGAAGATCTAAAGACAGATGAAATTACTGTTTCTGCGGAAGGCGAAACTGAAGAAAGCCTCCTGGGGGAAAAAATAAAGGAACTGGCAGAAAAAAGCTTCGACAGCGAAGCGAAATTTATACCTGCCGGGGACCGGCAAAACATTATAAAGAATTTAAAGGACGAGATACTGGGCTTTGGACCCATTACTCCCCTCATTGAGGATCCCCAAATATCCGAAGTAATGGTCAACGGGCCCCACCAGGTGTACGTGGAAAGGGAGGGGAAAATACAGCTGTCTGACGTTTACTTTCGGGATGACCACCATGTGATGCATATTATTGAAAAAATCGTCTCACCCCTGGGGAGGAGAATTGACGAGAGTATGCCCATGGTAGACGCCCGGCTACCCGACGGTTCCAGGGTAAACGCAATCATACCTCCCCTATCCCTTACCGGCCCTACTATTACTATACGTAAATTTTCCAAAGACCCTTTAAAGATGCAGGACCTGGTCAAGTTTGGAACCCTTACCCCTCAGATGGCCCGGTTCCTGGATGCCTGCGTGAAATCCCGGCTTAACATTATTGTCTCCGGGGGGACTGGCAGCGGTAAAACCACCAGCCTCAACGTGCTCTCCTCCTTTATTCCCAACGGGGAACGGATAGTTACCATTGAGGACGCTGCAGAGCTGCAGCTGCACCAGGACCATATTATCTCCCTGGAAACCAGGCCTCCTAATATTGAAGGCAAGGGAGCCATCACCATGAG
>CAYYWR010000133.1:0-5182 GCA_964474145.1 uncultured Syntrophomonadaceae bacterium | reverse complement strand
CCCTCTTGAGTTCCTTTTTATGGATTTTCAGTACGGTTTATTCCATGGGCTACATGGAGAAGTATCCCCACAACCGCCGTTTTTTTGCTTTTTATATCATGAATCTGGGCATTGCCTGCGGCCTTGCCTTTGCCGGCAACCTCTTCACCCTGTTTATATTTTTCAAGCTACTAACTGTTACAACCTTTCCCCTGGTGGCCCACAGTGGGTCCCGGGAGGCCAGAAAGGCAACCAGGATTTACCTGTACTATTCTGTGGCCAGCGGGGCTCTTTTGCTTTACACAGTGGTGGTTTTGCAGCATCTTTTCAACAGTGGAGTGATATCCCGGCTGGAGTTTATGCCCGGCGGTTTTCTGGAAGTTGCTCTGTCCCGGGGACTGCTGGTGGCTTTCCTTGCTGGCTTTTTAGGGTTTGCGGTAAAAGCAGCCTTGATGCCCCTTCACAGCTGGCTTCCCCGGGCCATGGTGGCTGCAGCTCCCGTTAGCGCCCTCTTTCATGCGGTAGCGGTAGTAAATACCGGCATATTCGGTATCATACGCCTTGTATATTATGTTTACGGGCCTGCCTGGATAGAAGATTCGGGGATACATCTATACCTTATACTTTTTGCTATCCTCTCTATTCTGGTTGGATCTTTTCGAGCCCTGGCAGAAGATGAGCTCAAGCTTCGCCTGGCTTATTCTACTATCAGCCAGATGGGTTACCTTACTCTGGCTGCAGTTCTCCTGGTTCCCAGTGCTTTAACTGGAGGTCTTCTGCACTTTTTCAACCATGCTTTTTTAAAGATTATACTTTTTTTCTGTGCCGGTATTATAATAAGTTTCACCGGCAAAAGCAGAATAAGCGAAATGGCGGGTATAGGGAAAAAATATCCCAGGACCATGGCGGCTTTTGCCATTGGTGGTCTGGGTTTAATTGGCGTACCCCCCATAAACGGCTACCTCATTAAGGTATACCTGTTTTATTCCGGACTGGAACTGGCGGGGACTTATGAAGCAGTAATAGTTATTTCTGTAATTGCCTTTAGCGCCATACTTAACGCTGCTTATTACCTGCCCATAATCCTTAAGGCTTTTTGGGGCAGGGAAGAATTTGATCCTGGCAGCCCTGTAAAGGAGGAAAAACCTCTTCTGGTTTATCCGGCTGTTGCTTTGGCGGTGGCTTGCGTTATCCTGGGAATACTGCCTGTTTTTATCACCTTTCCCCTGGTTGAGCCGGTGGTAAACAGCATACCCTGGTAAGGTTGCGGGAAAGCCCGTAGCTGAGTCGTCGCCACTATCAGCCAGGAGCTGTCACAAGCTGAAAGGGGAGAGGGCTGGGTAGATACAATAAAAAAATGCTTACAGGGCCAGGCAGCTGTAGCTCACAATCTCAATTTCCATCTTGTTAATTAACTCCCTTATTTCTTCTGAGCAGAGTATGTTTAACTCTTTTTCCCGGGGACTGTGATAGGAGCTGGTGGTAATATGCTGGTCTAAAAACCCGGGGTGGGTCATCAGCTCAACTACAGCTCCGGGATACTTTTGATTTAACCGGGGCAGGAGGTGATAAAGATTTTCCCTGGTGGCCTTTTCGCCAAAAAAGCTGGACAGGAATATATCCGGGGTGGGTATATTTTCTTTTTGAAATCTTAGTCTGGTTTCTTCCCCAACATTTCTCAGGGGCAGCTTATTTTTTTTGGCAGCTTCAATTAAGGTTTCAATTATCACCGGGTGAAACTGCAGGTGGTGATGGGCATCCAGGTGGGTAGGTTTCAAATCCAGCTGGAAGAATTCCTCTATTTGAGCAAAAACTTCTGTTTTTACTTCCTCCCTATTTATGTTTTGCTGGTATAGTTTATCAATACCCTGGAAGCCGCCCTTTTCCTCCAGCAAAGATGGCACCCTATGGGGGCTTGAGACAGGCCTTCCTTTAGTCAGGTTAACGTGCAGTCCCACACCCAGTTCCGGGCATTTCCGGGCCAGTTCTGCTGCCTCCTGGCTGAAGGGCTGATTTACCATCAGGGTGGTGCTGGAGAGGATTCCCTCCCGGAAACAGTAAATTATACCCTGATTTATACCGGGAGTGTATCCAAAGTCATCTCCGTTAACAATTAACCTCATTTTATTTACTCCTTTGCTAAGAAAACATGTATTGAGTTACCTACAATTATACAATTATATAATTATTATTAATTATTATAATAATTTCTGTTTTTCTGTTAATACGCATACAGGCATTCGTTTATTGGAAAGCTTATGAATTTAATTCAGATGGTTACAGGTCTGGTGCTCTGGTTAAGTCAGTATATTTTTTATGGATAATATAATAATAATAGTAACAGTATTTTGATAATTTAAAAAGGAGCTGTATGTGTATTATGGATATAAATAAAGAAAAAATGAATTTACCCGGCATGGAACCTGTCCACCCCATGGTAAAGAGGCAGAGCCCCCAGACAGTAAAAGGAGCAGGGATTAACCTTCCCCATGATGTTCGCCTGGAAATGGCCCAAAAACTGGATGAACACAACTGTGCTTTCCACGTGGCTCTTCACCAGTATAACAAGCATCACTGGTTAACGGAAGGCCCCGAATCTTTTCTTTCTCTTCATCACCTTCTGGAGGAGCATATCCAAAAGACCGCGGAGCACATTGATAAAATTGGTGAGAGAATAGCCCGGCTGGGGGGAATTCCCACCGCCCACCTGGTAACCCAGCACGAAATGTCCTATATAAAGCATGAAGCGGAGGGCCGTTATAGCATGAGGGATATGCTGAGAAATGATCTGGAACATGAGATGAAAATTCAGGGAAAAATCAGGGAGCAAATAACCCGGGCCCACGAACTGCAGGACTGGGGAACTGTTGAGGTTCTGGAGGAAATCCTGTTAACAAGGGAGGACCTGGCTTACCACATCTACAGCCTTATGGAAGATGATACGCTGGTAAGGGGATTGGAGCATGTTCTGGACAGGGGGGATACAGCTGACCGAAAGGCAGATGAGAACGCCCCTCTCCAGTAAAATCTGATAAAGTCGAAAAATAACCCGCGCTACCCACGCTGTCACCCGCGTCACCCGCGTTACCATGACAATGCTTTCAGGCGACTTGTTTGAGCTAAAGCGGGTTATTTTTGTTTTTAATGGTTTAGCGATGTAGCTGAATTAGCATATTCTTTGTTGCTTTGCTGCTGTATACATATTTGCAATTTCCCTTTATTTCTGGTAAAAATAATATAGCTTATAAAATTAAAGAGAAGGCCAGGCAGGAGTTGATACAGCTGATTAAAGGTATGGGTATAGATATTGTAGAAATTGAGAGGGTAAAAAAGGCATATCTCAGGTTTCCGGAAAAATTTATGGAGCGCATTTTTACTCCCCCGGAAAAAGCTTATATTTTTTCCGGGGGAGAGCCTTACCGGCATTTAGCTGCCAGGTTTGCTGCCAAGGAAGCCGTTATGAAAGCACTGGGTTGTGGCTGGGGAGCGGCAGGTTTCAGAGAAATAGAAATTATTAACCAGGATAGTGGTAAGCCGGAGATTGTTCTTACTGGTAAGGCTACTTCTATAGCCGAAAAGCAGGAGATTAAGGAAGTAATAGTTTCCCTTTCCCACTGCCAAAATTATGCTGTGGCCCAGGCTATTGCCTGGTAATTTTATATTGACAGGTTATCTCCCATTTGATAAAATTTTGATGTTTAGTAAATTAGTCGGGTTTATTTTTTTGATGGTAATCCCGAGTTAAAAGGTATGGATTAATCGCGGGTTTAAGGGGGCGCCTGATAAGATGAAGTTGACTACTAAAGGGGAGTATGGTGTAAGGGCCATGGTGGTTCTGGCCTTGAATTTCCGGGCCGGGCCCATGCCCATTAAAGAAATTGCCGGGAAAGAAAACATTTCCCCCCAGTACCTGGAACAAATATTTTTAGAGCTAAGGAGGGCCCACCTTATAAGCAGTGTCAGGGGAGCCAGGGGAGGTTATATCCTGGGCAGGGATCCTTCAGATATTACTATCGGTGATATAGTAAGGGTTTTAGAAGGCCCCATAGCTCCTGTGGACTGCCTGATAGAAGGTTCCAGCCATTCCTGCTGTGAGCATACGGACAGCTGTTTGAGCCGGGGAGTCTGGGAGAAGTTGAGGGACAGGATATCAGAGGTTCTGGATGATATTTCCCTGGAGGATATGATAAGCACCAAAAAGATAGTTTAGTTAATGATAAATATTTTGCTGCAGTGTTAAATTAAATTCAAAGGAGGTTTTGTTTTTTGAGGAAAGTTTATCTGGATCATGGAGCAACAACTCCCCTGGATGAAGAGGTCCTGGAGGCCATGATGCCTTTTTTTAAAGAGTATTATGGCAATCCCTCCAGTGTCCACTCCTTTGGACGGGAAGTAAGGAAAGAAGTAGAAGAGGCCCGGGAAAGAATTGCGCAAAACATGGGAGCCGAGCCCCAGGAGATATTCTTTACTTCCGGAGGAACCGAAGCAGATAATTTAGCTCTTATTGGTACCGCCAGGGCCTTAAAAGAAAAGGGTAAACATATCATTACCAGTGCCGTAGAACACCACGCTGTGCTGGATACCTGTGCCTGGCTGGAGGAAAAAGAGGGTTTTGAGGTAACCTTTCTTCCGGTAGATGAACACGGCATGGTGAGTCCCGGGGATGTAGAGACGGCCATAAAAGATAATACCATACTGGTGTCCATTATATGTGCCAATAACGAAGTAGGTACAATCCAGCCCATAGAAGAAATAGGAAGAATAACCAGAGAAAAAGAGGTGTTATTTCATACTGATGCTGTTCAGTCGGTAGGAAATTTACCGATAAATGTAGAAAATATGAACGTGGACTTGCTGGCTATTTCTGCCCATAAGTTTTACGGGCCCAAGGGTACAGGAGCCCTTTATGCCCGCAAAGGGACCAGGATGAACCCTTTAGCCCACGGTGGCGGTCAGGAACGGGGCAAGAGGGCTGGCACGGAAAATGTTCCGGGGATTATAGGCATGGCCAGAGCCATGGAGTTAGCTGTTTCCCGGGAAGAGGAAAGCACCCGCAGGATGAAGGTTTTAAGGGACAGGCTGATTCAGGGGCTGCTTTCCATAGAAGACGTTGATTTAAACGGTCACCCAGACAAAAGGCTGCCGGGGAATGTTAATGTCAGCTTTGAATATATTGAAGGGGAAGCCATGCTTTTAAGCCTTG
>CAYYWR010000132.1:0-5186 GCA_964474145.1 uncultured Syntrophomonadaceae bacterium | reverse complement strand
ATATTGAAAAAGATGCTGCCCTGGAACGCCGCTTTCAACCGGTGCAGATAGGAGAGCCTGGCCTGGAAGATACCATTTCTATATTGCGGGGGCTAAAAGAGCGCTATGAAATACACCATGGGGTCAGGATTAAAGACTCAGCCCTGGTATCGGCGGCTACCCTGAGCCACCGCTATATCAGCGATCGTTTTCTCCCCGACAAGGCTATAGACCTGGTAGATGAAAGTGCGGCTCTTATCAGGGCGGAAATTGACAGCATGCCTTATGAACTGGATGAAATATCCCGGCGAATCCTGCAGCTGGAAATTG
Organism: uncultured Syntrophomonadaceae bacterium; assembly: GCA_964474145.1. Classification (GTDB taxonomy): domain Bacteria; phylum Bacillota; class Dethiobacteria; order SKNC01; family SKNC01; genus PWHX01. The sequence continues at coordinate 4,877 of CAYYWR010000132.1, read as the reverse complement.
AAAGGGAAGCCTTGAAAAAAGAGGTTGATACTGCCTCCAGGGAAAGGCTGGAGGGAATTGAAGAAGAATTGTCCCGGCTCAAAGGGGAAGCTGAAAAGCTCCGCAGTCGCTGGGAAGAAGAAAAGAAATCTGTATCATATGTCAGGGAATTAAGGGAAAACATCGAAAATACCCGAAAGGAAATTGAACAGGCAGAAAGGTCCTATGATTTGAACCGGTTAGCAGAGTTAAAGCATGGCCAGCTTCCTCAACTGGAAAAGCAGCTGGAGGAGGCAGAAAATAGCATTACTGCAAAGGACTCGGGGGAAGAACGCCTTATCAAAGAAGAAGTGGATGAAGAAGATATCGCCCTTATCGTTTCCCGCTGGACAGGAGTTCCCGTAAGCCGCTTGCTGGAAGGGGAAAGGCAAAAATTATTAAGGCTGGGAGAACGCCTCCATGAAAGGGTTGTAGGGCAGGATGAAGCCGTTGAAGTGGTTAGTGATGCTGTGCTGCGGGCCCGTGCTGGAGTTAAGGACCCGGATCGCCCTATCGGATCCTTCATTTTTCTGGGCCCCACCGGGGTAGGGAAAACAGAACTGGCCCGCTCCCTGGCCCACTTCCTCTTTGATGACGAAAATGCCCTCATTCGCATGGACATGTCGGAATATATGGAAAAGCATTCTGTGGCCAGGCTCACCGGGGCCCCTCCGGGATATGTAGGCTATGAAGAAGGGGGACAGTTAACCAACGCCGTAAGAAGGCGGCCATTTTCTGTAATCTTATTTGATGAAATAGAAAAAGCCCATCATGATGTGTTTAATATCCTTCTCCAGATCATGGACGAAGGAAGATTAACCGATTCCCATGGGCGAAGCGTAGACTTTCGCAACACGGTTGTTATTATGACCAGCAACCTGGGCAGTGATATAATCATGGAGGAAACGGCTCCAGGAGAAGGTTCCTTTGAAAGGGCCAGGGAAAGGGTAATGGAAAAACTGCTATCCTTTTTCCGCCCAGAATTTATAAATCGGGTTGACGATTCAGTGGTGTTCCACCCCCTGGACAGGGAGCACCTGGTAAAAATTGTGGATATTCAGCTGGAGCGCTTATCCCGCCGCCTGCAGGACCAGCAAATATCCCTGGAGCTGACCCACCAGGCAAAGCTTTACCTGGCAGACAAAGGCTTTGACCCCCTCTTTGGGGCCCGCCCCTTGAAAAGAACCATTCAAAAAGAACTGGAGAACCCTTTAGCCCGGAAAATTTTATCCGGGGAAATCCGGGAAAGGAGCAGCCTGCAGATAGACCGCAAAGAAGAAGGTCTGGAATTTAAGGAAATCAAAAACTCATCTGCATAAAGGCAACCATAAACTTTTTTTCTTCTCTTGCTTTTGCTATTAATATTTGATACAATAGTAGTAGAAAGGCAAACATTTGTTTTGAAAGCCTGTATATCATAGCATAGCATAACATAGCATAGCATAACATAACAAAATTGTATCTCCTCAGCTGCTGATGTAGCTGCCGAAAAGAGCAGAAAGCAGAAGGATGAGAGCAGAGAGCTGAGTAGATACACATAATTAACTGGCTGGAACTTACCTGTATTATTCAGAGGAGGAAAATAAGTGAATTTGAGTTATAATGCCCGAACTGTTCTGGAGAAACGCTATTTAAAAAGACAAGAAGATGGGACTGTAGAAACTCCTGAAAACATGTTAAGGCGGGTAGCCGGCAATATAGCCCTGGTGGATAAGAAGGTCTATGGCAAATCACAGAAGGATACCCGGGAAACAGAAGAAAAGTTCTTTGAAATTATGGATAGGCTGGAGTTCATCCCCAACTCACCCACCCTGATGAACGCGGGGGGTGATCTCCAGCAGCTGTCCGCCTGTTTTGTTTTACCCATTGAAGACAGCATAGAATCCATATTTGAAACCTTGAAACATATGGCTTTGATACAAAAAACTGGTGGGGGGACTGGCTTTTCCTTTGACCGGCTGAGGCCTGCCGGGGACCTTGTGCGCTCTACCAAAAAAGTAGCCAGCGGCCCTGTTTCCTTCCTGAAAATATACGATTCCGGCACTGAAGCAATAAAACAGGGAAGTGCCAGGAGGGGTGCCAACATGGGAACCCTTTACTATAATCATCCAGATATTCTCCAGTTTATAACTTGCAAAGAAAGTGATTTTGACATAACTAATTTCAACATATCTGTAACTGTGTCAGAGGAATTTATGGAAAAAGCTACCGGGGCAGACCATGACCCCCGCTTCTATTTAGTGAACCCCAGGACCGGGAAGTACCACCTGGATGAAGAGCACGGCCCCTTCAAAGAACTGGATGCCCGGGAAGTGCTTGGCCTTATAGCGGAGAGGGCTTGGAAAAATGGGGATCCCGGCCTGATATTTATAAACCAGGTAAACAGGCACAACCCTACTCCCCATATTGGCAAATTTGAAACCACCAATCCCTGCGCAGAACAACCCCTGCTCCCCTATGAGTCCTGCTGCCTGGGCTCCATAAACCTGGGCCTTTTTGCTGGAGATGCTGGGAGCAGTGAAGGCATGGACTGGAACAGGCTTGGGGAAGTAGTTCATGCAGCCGTCCATTTTGAAGATAACGTTATCGACGCCAGCAGCTACGTTATCCCCGAGATAGAAAGGATGCACAGACAGGGAAACCGAAAAATCGGTATAGGAGTAATGGGCTGGCATGATATGCTGGTTAAATTGAAAATCCCCTATGACTCCCCCAAAGCTCTTGAACTGGGGGAAAAAGTCATGGAGTTTATTAATGAAGAGGCCAGGGCCAGGTCAGCCCAGCTTGCCCGGGAAAGGGGAGTATTCCCCAATTTTCAGGGAAGCATACATGATACCGGTAAAAAAGAAGACAGGCTGCGCAACGCCACCCTTACCACTATCGCCCCCACAGGAACTATTTCTATAATTGCCGGGGCCAGCAGCAGCATCGAACCTTACTATAGCATAGCTTTTATGCGCAAAAACGTGCTAAACGGGTTGAACCTGACAGAAATAAACCCACTATTTTTGCAAATTGCAAAGGAAGAAGGTTTTTATAGCCCGGAATTAATCAATCGTATTTCTAAAACAGGTACTGTACAAAGGGACCCGGAGGTACCTCCCCGGATTCAGCGGATATTTAAAACAGCACTGGAAATAGATTACCCCTGGCATATAAGGCACCAGGCAGCTTTCCAAAAGCATACTGATAATGCCGTGAGCAAAACAATTAACATGAAAAAGGAAGCTTCTGTTGAGGATATTAAAAGTGCTTTCATAATGGCCTGGAAGTCGGGATGCAAGGGAATAACTGTATACAGGAACAATTCTAAATCCACCCAGGTATTAAATACCGGCAGCCCTGCATCAGCAGAAAGCTGCTCCAGCTGCCCTTCCTGAGACACGTCTTGCCCTGTTCTATGCTTTCAATCTGCCTAACACTACAGCGAAAATTTGCAATAAGTCTTGCATTTTTACCATAAAAAATATATAAATAGTAGTGAGTAAAACATTGCACTGATACATATAAAAAACTGGCACAGAAAAAACAGAGTTAAACAGGGTTAGATAAAACAGGCTTGATAAAACAGGTTTGATAAAACAGGCTTGATAAAACAGGTTTGATAAAACAGGTTTGATAAAACAGGTTTGATAAACAGGGCTTGATAATGAAAGGATGTTTACTTTGAACAATGGAACATACTACCTGTCAGTAAAGATTGGATTTTCTGCTGCACATTTTCTCAGGGGTTACCAGGGAAAATGCTCAAATCTTCACGGGCATTCCTGGGTAGCTGAGTGTACGATTATGGGAGAAAAGCTGAATTCCCTGGGAATGCTTATGGATTTTCACCACCTGGAAGATATAGTTTCTAAAATCACCGACGAGTTTGATCACTGTCTAATTAATGATCACCCCTCCTTCAGGGAAGGTGGCTTTAATCCTACTGCAGAGAATCTGGCTTATTATATTTATGTAGAACTCCAAAAGGCCTTGGAAAAGTTAACGGAGGAAATACAGGTTTGTAAAGTTACCGTCTGGGAATCAGAGGAAGCATACGCAACCTACAGGAGGTATGAAAAATGAAATGTATAGTACTTCTATCGGGAGGCCTGGATTCAGCAGTTTCTTTGGCCTGGGCTAAAAGAAACAAATATCCAATTCTCTGCCTGACTTTTCTTTATGGACAAAAAGCTGCTCACAAAGAAAAGGAAGCCGCAGTCAGGCTGGCAGACCATTACCAGGTAGATATTACCGTAGTGGAAATACCCTTCTTGAAGGAAATTACAAAAACGGCCCTGGTAAATGAGGACCTGGAAGTTCCCGGTGCCCTGGATCTGGAAGACGAGGAGGAGGGAAAGGAAAGAGCCAAAAAAGTCTGGGTGCCTAACAGAAACGGGATATTTTTAAATGTTGCCGCTGCCTACGTGGAAAGCCTGGAGGCAAGCATAATTATAGCTGGCTTTAACAGGGAGGAGGCAGTTTCTTTTCCCGACAACAGTCCGGAATTTATCCAGGCTGTTAACAATTCCCTGGAGTATTCAACTTTAAGCAAGGTAAAAGTTATTTCCCCCACCCAGAATTTAAACAAGGAGGAGATAGTAACCATGGGCCACAAGCTGGACCTGCCCTTTGGCTATATATGGTCATGTTATACCGGTGAAGATAAGATGTGTGGTGAATGCGAGAGCTGTCAGCGCCTTGATAGAGCCCTGGGCAAGAATTAGTTAAAGAAGAAGCTAAAGAAGTAGTTAAAGTAGTAGTTAAAGTAGTAGTTAAAGTAGTAGTTAAAGAAAAATTTAAAGTAAAAACTGGGGAGGTGTGGGCTTGAATTATTATTATGCAAGTGAATCCATTAAATATACTGGCACTCAGCT
>CAYYWR010000131.1:2571-5211 GCA_964474145.1 uncultured Syntrophomonadaceae bacterium | reverse complement strand
GTGAAGTGACTGGAGATCAGACGTGTGCTCTTCCGAACTAACCCTTATAAATTTAATTCCAGTGTACTGGAAGCCTTAAAAGGAAAAGAAGAAGTTCTGAATAAAGATGAGTTTGAAATACTGGAGGAACTTGAAGAATATACAGGAATGGACATTCATCCCGGGTTAAAAGATTTAGACAGTAAACAGGCCAGGCATAATCAGTCCTGTAAAAAAGAAAATATTCGGGAGCAGATTAAAAAAATATTATCAATTAAAGTCTAGTAAGGAGGGAATCAAATTCTATGCCGGCAAATCTTAGCGCCCAGTACTATGAGGCGGAAGAACCTTATAAAAAAGCAAAAACTACAGAGGAAAAAATGGAAGCCTTGCAAAACATGCTTTCAAATATCCCCAAGCATAAAGGAACAGAGAAAATGCAGGGTGATATCAAAAAGCGCCTGGCTTCCCTCAGGAAGGAAGGAAAGAAAAAGCAGGGCAAAAGCACATATAACCCCTTTCATGTAGAAAAGCAGGGGGCTGGACAGGTGGTTTTGGTGGGCTATCCCAACACAGGTAAATCCTCCCTGGTGGGAGCTCTAACCAGGGCTAAAGTCAAAATTGCAGACTATCCCTTTACAACAAGCATACCTTTAAGCGGCATGATGCCTTATAAAGATATTTATATTCAATTAGTAGATGCCCCTCCTGTATCTTCGGAGTTTATTCCTCCTGGTTTTACTGGCACAATTAGGGAGGCAGAAGCTATACTAATAATTATAGATGGTAATTCAGGCGAATGCCTGGACCAGTTAGAAAAAACGTTTAAATTTTTAAGGGAAAAAAACATTATTTCACCAGAAGAAGAAGATAATTCAGTTCCTTATCTCGTAGTGGCTACAAAATTAGACCTGGAAGATACCCGGGATAACCTGGAGATAGTTAAAGAAATCTATCCAGATATATACATTCACAAGATTTCTACCAGGGAGGGAAACCTGGACTTTTTAAAAGAATCAATATTTAAAATGTTAGATATTATTCGCATATATAGTAAGGCTCCCGGTAAAGAGCCGGATATGGAAAAACCCTTTACCTTAAAAAGAGGCAGCACAGTTCTTGATCTAGCCCAAGGGATACATAAAGATTTTAAAGACAAACTAAAAAATGCGTACGTATGGGGCTCCTCCAAGTTTGAGGGCCAGGCTGTCCCCAGGGATTACGTTCTGGAAGACAAGGATATTGTAGAGCTGGACGTAGATTGATTTTTAAACAGCACAAAGGAGAAATGCATCTACAAGATAGGTGATGGAAGCCCCTCAAAGTTTGGTAGAGCACAGGGAGACAAGAAATTTCACTCTATTGCCAGTATATAAACTATAAAATAAGAGAAAATATTACTATGCTTAAATAATATAGACACTAGGAATGAAATAATGAAAATTAAAACAAAAATAAGTCTTGCTACCCTGGGAAGCACAAATTTTATTAGTGTTCTTGCAAATACTATTCTATTTCCCATATTCCCCACCATGAGAAAAGCACTAAATTTAGGACTTACGGAAATATCTCTGTTGGTCCTTCTTGTTTCCTTACCGTCTGCAATATTAAATCCCCTGGGAGGATTACTGGCAGACAGCTGGGGAAGAAAAAGGATTATTGTGCCTTCTCTATTTATTTATGGTCTGGGAGGCCTTATTGCCGGTTTGGCCATTGTTATGATAGAGGACCCTTATCCGGTAATTTTAGCCGGTAGACTTCTTCAGGGCATAGGCTCTTCTACGCCCATGTATCTAACTACAGCCCTGGCAGGAGATCTATTTCAAAGCAAAGAAAGAAATAAGGCTATGGGGATACTGGAAACCTCCAATGGCCTGGGAAAGCTGTTCAGCCCTTTAATTGGGGCTTTTGTAGGACTCATTGTCTGGTATGCCCCTTTTTTTGTTTACCCGGTAGTGTCATTTCCCGTAGCCATACTTATATGGATTCTTATTAAAGAGCCACCCCGCAATCAGCCATTTAACTGGAAAAATAACACGGAAACTCTTAAGCTGTTTAAAAACACCTCCAAAATCTTATCCCTGACCATTGCTTTTATTAGCATATTTTTACTTATAGGCACACTTTTTTGGATGAGTGATTTTTTAGATGCCCGACTAAACGCAGGGAAGATTGCCAGGGGCTTTTTGTTATCCCTTCCCATTGCATCCCTTATTCTGACCACCCTGCTTTCAGGATGGCTGAATAATAAGTTTGGACCGCGAATCATTATGATAGCCGGAACAATAATGATGTCTATATCATTTTTATTTATTCCTTTTACAGCCCATAATGTCTTTCTGTGGCCGGTAGTGCTTCTTTTAGGGGCGGGTGCTGGACTTATATTTCCCTCCCTGGATACCATCAGCAGTGCCATTACCTCAAAGGAGCATCGCGGCCTTTTTACCACTATCTTTGGAGGTTTTCGCTGCCTGGGAGCAGCCATAGCCCCTTCCGCCCTTTCTATACTATTAAAAAAAGGGTTGTTTATATCCTTTATTCCCCTTGCCCTGGCAAGTTTATTTTTTGGTGTTATCTCCATATTTTTAGTTAAAGAAAAAGATATCCTGCCGGAAGAACTCCAGACGGAGGACAAGGAAGATGATAATGATGAAGAGGAGG
>CAYYWR010000131.1:0-2471 GCA_964474145.1 uncultured Syntrophomonadaceae bacterium | reverse complement strand
AAGAGGAGGGAAAATAGCAGTTTACGATGAAGCTAGCAGAAAGCCCACGGCTTCAGTCGTGGGGGCATGTCAACGCTCATAAGTATATGGAGATATAAAGGGACAGGAAGAGATTGCAGCTATAAGCGCTATTATAATTAAAAGCACCCGGGTGCTTTTTTATTTTGCAAAAAAGGAATCAGGAAATAAATATTGAAATAATTGAAATAATAGTTAAAATATCTTTGCAGGAAGGAAGTAGATTAAAATGAAAATTGATGTTCATGTACATATTTTATCTCCAGATTTCATAAAAAACGTCAGGGGACATAAGGAGACAGAACCCCATTTTAAACTAATCCACAGCGGCCCAAAAGTAAAATACGCTACTGCTGAAGATGTCCTCCATGACATGGAAAAGACAGGAGTGGATAAATCCATAGTCTTTGGTTTTCCTTTAAGGGATGCTGAGCTTTGCAGGGAAGCTAACGATTATGTTATTGAAGTTACCAGAAAGTATCGTGACAGGTTAATAGGCTTTGCTGTTTACCCTCCTCTGGATCCTGGTTTTGAGCAGGAAATATCCCGATGCCATGAAAACGGACTTAAAGGGGTTGGGGAGCTTATCCCTGATGCCCAGGGCTTTGATATTTCAGACCAAAAACAGATGAAAAACCTGACGGGTATATGCAGGGAAAGAAATCTTCCCATACTCATGCATGCAAATGAACAGGTAGGACATTACTATACCGGGAAAGGGGAAACCGGCCCTGTTCGGGCTTTCAAGTTTGCAGAAAATAACCCGGATCTTACAATCATTTATGCCCACTGGGGAGGCGGACTTTTCTTCTATGAGTTAATGCCGGAATTAAAAAAGGCGCTAACCAATGTTTACTACGATATTGCTGCCTCACCTTTCTTATACTATCCCCGGGTATATGAAGCAGCCCGCACAGCTGAAGTCTTGCCAAAGGTTATGCTGGGGAGTGATTTTCCATTACTATCTCCCTCCAGATATTTTAAAGAAATGTCAAAAACAAATCTAACCCCCCAGGAGAAGGAGCTTATTGAAGGTAAAACAGCTGCCTCGCTATTGTTATAAAATTCTGTTACAATTAAAGTACTTATGATATAAGAAAGGGGTAAAAAATTGAAAGGCAAATTATATGCAATAGGGGCAGGTCCAGGGGACCCGGAGCTAATAACTTTAAAAGGACTTCGATTACTAAAAGAGGTTGATTTGATTTTATCCACCAGGAATGACCAGGAAGAAGAAAGTGCTGCAATATCCATTATTCGACCTCTCCTGGAATTACCTGAGGACAGGTACATGGAATTTATTTTTCCGGTAAAAAATAGATGCCAAGTTTTTATGGATTTATGGCTTCAAGCAGCCAAAAAAATTTATAGACTGGTAGAAGAAGGGAAAAAAATTGCCTTTATTGTACCGGGTGACCCGGTAATATACACTATTTTTGTCTATCTGCTAGATATAATTGAAGAAGAGTATGGTAAAATACCTCTGGAAATAGTGCCGGGCATAAGCTCTTTTAGTGCCGGGGCTTCATCCATCAATATTCCCCTTGTCATGGATAGTGAAAAGTTAGCTGTAGTTCCACCAACCATAAGCTCTCATGAACTAACCATCACCTTGAACAATTTTGATACAGTGGCAATTATAAATGCTGGCTCAAAAGCCTGGGATATTTTTTCACTTCTAAAGGAAAATAACCTTGTAGAGCAGTCTTATATTTTAAAATATTGCCGGGATAATAATAAATATGTGGAAGTTATAGCAGATTCCATAGAAAAAGAAACAGCTGATATATCCCTGTTTGTAATTAAGAATTATTGATTTTAAATCCATCTCCCAGGAGGAAAGTGATGGAAATAGTTAAGGATGGCTTAGCGTCCCCCGGGTTTACTGGTATGCTTGAAAATAGTTACAGGAGCTCACTTATTTCACTTATAGCGCCACTATATTCGAGGTGAAACCATGTTTATACTTAAAGAAACAAAATATAAAAACATACTGGATATAGATTATTTAGAAATCCCTGCTGACAAGGTAACCTGTATAGTAGGAGAGAGCGGAAGTGGAAAAACAACCTTAATAAAGCTCTTAAACCACCTTATCAGCTGTGATAGCGGTGATTTATTCTACAAGGACATTAACTTAAAGGACTATGACCCGGTGCAGTTAAGAAGAGAGGTGGTTATGATGCCTCAAATACCTGTTATTTTCCCCGGCACCATTAAAGACAACCTTCTTATGGGATTGGAATTTTCTGAAAAACATCCTGTTCCGGAAGAAGAACTTTTAAAAATGATGCAGACCATCAATTTAAAAAAAGAGCTTCAGGCGGAGGCTTTTGAGCTTTCCGGTGGAGAAAAGCAGCGATTGGCTCTGGCGAGGATACTGCTTATGACCCCTGATGTTTTATTACTGGACGAGCCCTCCTCCTCCCTAGATGAGGATACAGAAATATTTA
>CAYYWR010000130.1:0-5296 GCA_964474145.1 uncultured Syntrophomonadaceae bacterium | reverse complement strand
CAACAGACAATGAGATGAAAGCAACAGACAATGAGATAAAAGCAACAGACAATGAGATGAAGTCAGCAGATAATAAAAAGGCAGTAATTGTAGAGTTTTCCGTCCGGGATACGGGGGTTGGCATTCCTAAAGATAAGCAGGACAGTTTATTCCAGAGTTTTTACCAGGTGGACAGTTCTTACAGCCGCTGGCAGGAAGGAACCGGGCTGGGGCTGGCTATATCCCAAAAATTAGCAGACCTTATGGGTGGCAGCATTCAGGTAGAAAGTGAAGAAGGAAAGGGGAGCAACTTTTCCCTGGTTCTACCCCTTTTTATAGATCAAGCTTCAGATACAGATACAACCCATGAGTCAATAGATATAGATACAACCCCTGAGGCAATAGATACAGATATAACCCCTGAGGCAATAGATACAGATATAACCCCTGAGCTAACTTCAGTCCCGGAGAAGCAGCCTGAGCCGGAACCTGAGCAGGACCTTGAGCCGGAGCTTGAGATGGACCTTGAACCGGAAGAAAAAGGCCACTTTTTATCGGAGGAGGGGAAAGCTCAAGACCTGCATATTTTGCTGGTGGAGGACAAGCCCATGAACCAGAAGCTGGCTATTGCCCTGCTGGAGAAGGAAGGGTACAGGGTAACTGCTGCTTTCAACGGAGAGGAGGCTCTGGAATTATTAGAGTCAGAAAACTTTGAGTTTGACCTGGTACTCATGGATATACAGATGCCCAAGATGGATGGACTGGAAGCCACACAGCACATCCGTGCCAGGGAAGCCGAAGCAGGAAGGAATGAACATATCCCTATCATTGCCATGACTGCCCACGCCATGCAAGAATACCAGGATAAGTGTCTGAAAACAGGTATGGACGGTTATATTTCCAAGCCCATTAAACCCGAAGACCTCTACCGTACACTGGATGAGGTTTTAACTTCTGTTTTCGGGGGAGAGGCAGCCGCCTCCGTTAAGGGAGAATGTGCCGCGGCTTCCTCCTCAGCTGAACCAGCAGATGCCAGGAAATCATTATCTGGCACAGATATCATGGCATCAGCCCCGGTATCACCGGCGGAGGATATGGAGACAATAACCAGGGAAGTTGCTGCTGCGCTTAGAAATTTTTACGGTGACAAAGTGCTGTTGAAAGATATGATGAATTTACTGGTGGAGGATACCTCCAAAGACTTGCAGAGTCTTCATCAACTTCTGGCTATCAGTGACTGGGAAAATGCTGTACAGATAGTCCACGGAATGAAAGGACAGCTGGGTAACCTGGGGCTGGAAAATAGCTATGTTACATCTCAAAAGCTGGAAAAAAGCATACGGCATAATAACCATAAAGAGGCTTCCCAGTACATGGAAAGTCTGGAAAGGGAAATAAAAAAGCTGGAAATGTTTTTCGCCTGCCCGGACTGGCAGGAAAAATTGTAATCAGTGGTATTGAGCAGTGGCACTGAGCTACCTGGATCAGAGATTACAGCAGGAGGTAAATAAAAATGCTTCATCCTTTAGAAGTGTTGTATCCAAAACCGTTAAGAAACTTAACCAGCCACCTGCAGGAACATATCCGGCAGCGCCTGTGGCTAAAAATATTGATAGCCATGCTGGCCGGTGTGGGGGTAGGCTTATTCCTGGGTCCTTCCGTAGGGCTGGTAGATATAGAAACAGCTATGGTGGTGGGGAGCTGGCTGGCCTTGCCCGGTCAGATATTCCTGGGTTTAATTCAAATGATTGTGGTTCCCCTGGTGTTTGCCTCGGTAATCACAGGTTTGGCCTCCAGTGAGGATATGGAGCACCTGAAAAGGATGGGTTCCCGTTTGGCTTTATACTTTGTTGTCACAACAGCCCTGGCCATTGTCATTGGTATTACCGTGGCTTTTTTAATACAGCCCGGAGCTTTTATTGACGGGACTACTCTGGAGACTGTCACGGAAGACACAGCTCCTGCCATGCCTGCTGAAGAAGAGCAGGTAGATGCCCCCTCAATAATTGATGCTCCAGAAATTATCGCCAGTGTCCTGCCGGAAAATCCCCTCAGCGCCATGGTAGAAAAGGAGATGCTCCAGATAGTGCTCCTGGCCATTATTTTTGGACTGGCCTTGATTTCTACTCCCCCGGAGTACTCTAAACCCCTGTTGGATCTCCTGAATGCCATCCAGGAGGTCTGTATGACGGTGGTCCGCTGGGCCATGCTGCTGGCACCATTAGCAGTTTTCGGTTTGCTGGCCCAAACCACCATAAACACAGGGATTGAAGCTCTCCTGGGCATGATGATTTATGTTGTCACCGTTCTAGTGGGGCTGGCTCTGCTGCTGTTATTTTACCTGACGGTGGTATTTCTGGTTTCCAGGAAAAACCCCTGGTGGTTTTTACAGGCGGTGCGGGAAGTCCAGCTTCTGGCTTTTTCCACCTCCAGTTCAGCGGCGGTTATGCCCTTGTCTATACAGGTTGCGGAGGACAAGCTGGATGTGAAGCCCTCCACCTCCCAGCTTCTTATTCCCCTGGGAGCTACCATAAATATGAACGGCACCGCCCTGTACCAGGGAGTAGCCACCATATTTCTGGCACAAGTTTTTGGTGTAGAGCTTACCATCCCCTCCCTTCTGCTGATAATCGTCATGACCGTGGGCGCCTCCATCGGGTCTTCCGCTACCCCCGGGGTAGGCATTGTAATTCTGGCCATGGTTCTGAGCAGCGTGGGCATTCCACCCAGCGGCATAGCCTTGATAATCGGCGTGGACCGTATTTTAGATATGAGCCGGACGGCAATAAATGTTACCGGCGATCTTACCGCCTGCCTGGTCATGGAACGTTGGGTGGGGAACAGGGATAAAAGTGAACAGGCCTGAACTGCCCGGGCTGAAGAATGCTATCTGCAATATTATTTTCCAGGGAAGGATTTTGGATTTTTGTATGGGGATAACCAGCCGATTCAATAGAATAATTCCTGGAGCATGAAGGCTTTTAAAAGTGTTTGAGGAAGCATAATGAATCATAGGGTAGTATATTAAAATATATAAAACAGCAAGGGAAGATAGAGTATATCTCAGGGGTATACTCTATTATTTTTTTTAAAAAAGGGTTGATTTTTATATGAATATATGTCAAAGTAGAGATGGTTTAGATGAAAAACAAATAAAGGGCTCAGCCCTGTAATATCTTTGCTATCAGTTTCCCAGAGCAATAAAAATAAAAGGAGTGATTTCAGTGGACGAAAGAGTAAAAACTGCCTTGAACAACCTGGTTGAAAAGTCAAAGGGCGAAAAACTTGAAGTTTTTAATGATGGTTCAATGGGCTTTTATGTAGATAAGGGCCGGCTTGGCAAATCTTACAGGTTAGCCAGGTATGATTCATCAAATGAAGAAGTAGAAGTTTCTGTTTTTAACGAATCTAATGAAAGGATGGCCTGTAATAAGTGGAGCAGGGATGGGTTTTTGACGGCGTTTTTACATCGTGCCGCTGATACCCAAAATGTATATTAGTCCTGAAATGTTTGTTAGTCCTTATAGGTCAGTGGGATGTCTACGATGAAGCTAGCAGAAAGCCCACGGCTTCAGTCGTGGGATGAATGCTTTAATAGACAATTGACATTGACATCAGCCTGCTGCTCATGTAAAAATTAATAAATCTTTAATCAGGCGGTTTAATTAGAAGTCCCGGGTTAAAAGTGTAAACAATGCTTTAGCTCGGGACTTAACTATGCTTTAGCCCGGGACTTAATTATGCTTTAGCCCGGGAATTTTGCTGGCATATTTATCCTTTCTCCTGACCGGAGTCCAGTAACCCCAGTCTGTCCAGGACTAAAATATACTCTTCCCTGCTTATCAACTCTTTGGGTCTAATTGTCCCGTCGGGATAACCTTTAATAACTCCTTTTTTAATAGCTTTTTTCAAACTTTCTGTAGCAAAGCAGGAATAAGCAGTTCTGATAAAGAAATAAAAACAAAGCCTAAAAAACATAAGGAGTGGATTTGAGATGCTTGTAGAGAATATTAGAAATGTACTTATGAAAAAAGAGATTACAGCGCCCGGTGAAATGGCATATGTTTTTGTGATAAATAATAATACCGGGCAGCAGGAAAAACTTGTAGTTTGCAGTCTATTCAAGCATAAGAATGGCTGTGACCTTTTTATCGATTATGAAGGAATTTATAATATAGCAAGCAACCATATTTTAGAAATTTGCGAAGATATGGAATCTAATGGATGGCAATTTTGTAAAGGAATTGATCATGAAGAGTTATATCAAGGATCCTAATATAACCTTAACACTGGGGTTTTCCGGTTCCGGCCGAGCAGAAATTAAAGAATTTAAAGACTAGAATTTAAAGACCAGCATCTAAAAGCAGTGTTTGCTGTTTAAGTAAGGTATAGTGCCTTCCATAGAGTATACAAACAGCTTGTGCAGTGCCCTGGTCATGGCAATATACAAAAGCTTTGTATCCAGTTAGTTTTTAAGATATAAACAAAATCAGGTAATCAAATGTTTATAAAAAAACAATAAACTATGCTGATGAAAAATCATACCCCCTTTTTGCCGGGAAGACGGATTTTTTAGGCTGTAATCATGCGAGGCAGGACAAATGATAGCCAAGGGTGTGGAACCTGGATGAAAACCTGTCCCATTAATACAAGACAGACAAGATTACCGGAGCGTATATAAAAATTTACCCGTTTATTTTCCATAAGCAGGCAGGTATTGTCACAAAAACGTAGAAATATCATAAAAACGTAGAAATATCATAAAAACGTAGAAATATCATAAAAACGTAAAAATATCGTAAAAACGTAAAAATATCGTAGAAAAACAGAAAGATGTAATATTGTTAATATCAGGAATACGGTTAATTTTAAGGAGGCCCTGGCATGGACCCCGGAAGTGACAAATACCGTTTGTTAATGGAAAACCTGCCCGATGCCTTTGCCTGCTACCGCATGGTTATGGATAAGGAAGGCGCCCCGGTGGATTATATCTTCCTGGAGGTAAACGCCGCATTTGAAGAGATGACCGGGCTGAAGCGTGCTGCGCTGATAGGCAAAAAGGTCACGGAAGCGCAGGAAGTGCACCCGGAAATCAGGAAATGGGCATGGGACTGGATGGAGATTTTCGGCAAGGTGGTTCAAAGCGGCGAAACTGCTCGTTTTGCCCATTATTTCGAGCCCCGGGGATGCTGGTACGATTTGTGTGTTTACAGCGACGAACCGGGCTGTTTCGCGGTTGTTTATCACGATACTATAATTCACAAAGAGGCTGCCGCATTTACGCAGGAAAACCAGGAAAACCAGGAAAACCAGGAAA
>CAYYWR010000129.1:0-5345 GCA_964474145.1 uncultured Syntrophomonadaceae bacterium | reverse complement strand
TTAATATTCTTAAAGATATGGCTGAAACCATGTACAGTGCAGAAGGCATTGGGCTGGCAGCTAACCAGGTGGGAATCCCAAAGCAGCTGGCAGTTATTGATATTCAGGATGGGAACCTCATTGAACTGATAAACCCAAAAATAGTTGCATCACAAGGATTGGATACCAGTACTGAGGGCTGTCTTAGCTTTCCTGGAATTGCAGGTGAGGTAAGCAGGGCAAAAAATGTGACCGTAGAAGCTTTAAACAGGAAGGGAGAAAAATTTACAATAGAGGCTAGTGGACTCTTGGCCAGGGCCCTTCAGCATGAAATAGACCACCTGGAAGGAAAGCTGCTTGTAGACAGAGCTATTAACTTAATTGAAACATCTGAAAAAGATAAGTAATTGTAACCCTATTAACCTGATATAAGCTATGGTAAAATATAAATCACAATAAATATTTTTTACCCTGTTTGCTCTTAATTTAAAGGAGAATAGAAATGAGCAGGTCACCTGATATAGTATTTATGGGAACTCCCGAATTCGCAGTTCCTTCTTTAAAAAGCATTATTGAAAATAAATATCATATAAAAGCTGTAGTAACCCAACCGGATCGCCCTAAAGGTAGGGGGAAAAAAATAACTTATTCTCCAGTAAAACTGGAAGCCTTGAGACATGGCTTGAAAATATTGCAGCCGGAAAAACTTTCCGGTGAGCTTACCAACACTTTAGCGAAACTAAAGCCAGATTTAATTGTAGTTGTGGCTTATGGTAAAATACTCCCGGAGAGGGTATTGAGCATTCCACCTTATGGCTGTGTAAATGTACATGCCTCCCTTTTACCTGAATACAGGGGGGCAGCTCCTATCCACCGGGCGGTAATCAATGGAGAAAAAAATACAGGTGTTACTACCATTTATATGTCCAGGGGTATGGACACGGGAGATATTATTTTACAGAGAGAGACAGATATAGAGGAAAATGAAACGGCAGGGTCACTTCATAACCGGCTGGCTGAAATGGGGGCAGAACTGCTGTTGGAAACTCTAGAATATATTGTTAAAGGCAGCGTTTTGCCAAAAGAACAGGAACATGACAGGGCAACCTATGCTTCTCCATTGAAAAGGGAAGAAGAAATAATAAGCTGGGAAGATTCAGCAATGAATATTTTTAACCAGATCAGGGGTATGAATCCATGGCCCGGAGCCTACACATTTATTAAAGGAAAAAGGCTTAAAATTTGGGGATCCAGGGTTGTTCAGAAGGAAGGCAGTTTCAAGCCGGGGGAAGTGTTGGAGATTAATAAAGAAGGATTTAAAATAGGCACGGGAAAAGGAATATTACTGGTTACAGAGCTCCAGCTTTCAGGAAGCAGAAAAATGTCAGCAGCTGATTTCCTAAAGGGAAGTAAACTGGAGAAAGGGGATTTAATGGGGGGTTAGTAATATGAATACGCAGTCAAAAAAAAGAGTTTTTGTAGGTCTTCTTCTGGTTAGCCTTATAATATTTGCTTTTCTTGTTTATTACATCTGGAGCTTGACCTTTAGTCAGAGGACGGTTTTAAATCAGATAGTATTTATGTTTTTAGTAGCACTCTTTATGGGAATAGCTCTTTTGGCGGCAACTGGCCTTACAGGTATTATTCTTGCAATTTTTAATGTTCCCCTTTACCCCAGCTGGCAAAAAGTTATCAGGCTTATTTTAAATTTTCTTTATCCTTTTGTAATTCAGTTGGGAAAAATATTTAAGATTGCCCAGGATAAAATACAAAGGTCATTTATAGAACTAAATAACCATCTTGTTCGTATCCGCAGTATTAAAGTGCTCCCTTCCCAGTTGCTAATATTAGTACCCCACTGCTTGCAGTTGAGTAATTGCCCCCACCGTATTACTATGAATATTGAAAATTGTCGTGACTGCGGTAAATGTGAAATTGGCCCTTTACAGGAGCTGGCTGAAAAATATGGTTTTAACATTAAAGTAGTTACGGGTGGCACATTGGCCAGGAGAGAAATTGAAAAGATAAAGCCCAAAGCCATTATTGCCGTAGCCTGTGAAAGGGACTTGAGCAGTGGTATACTGGAGGCCAGTCCGCTGCCAGTATTAGGAATATCTAACCAGCGTCCCCAGGGACCTTGCTTTAATACCCGGGCAAATTTAACAATGGTAGAAGAAGCAGTCAATTCTTTTATAAAATAACAAGTTCATTTTTGCAGGTTTCCTCATACTAATAAAATAAGAAAACAGTACTATAGCAAATATGGAGAATTTAATTAAGGAAGTGTAGCAAAAAGGCAATCATTTGCTGCAGGAATAGGAGTGAATTATTATGTGGCTAGTATTTGCATTATTTCTATGGCCTTTGCTTCTTGTTATTTTGATTGGTATCATTTTACTTCCTTTTCATTTCACTGTTTATTCATTAATAAATATTATTACTGTTCCCTTTCAGTTGATAAAGATAGCCTTTAACAAAGAACTAAGGGGAAATCATGCTTTAGAGCATGCAACTATAAATGTTCTGGAGGAAAAGTACGGCTATAGAGGATTGGCAGGTATGGCTAACGAAAATGGGTTCATTATTCAGGGAAATGTAAACCCTTTACACCTGGAAACGGCAGCAATTGCAGGTTTGCGAAGGCTGCAGCAAAGGGAGGAAAGCCTGGTTATCCATGATCGCTGCGGAACCAGTATTCTTGCTGCTAACTTTGTTACTTCAGTAATTTTTTTACTGCTCCTCTTGCAGACGGGGGCGTTTAATGTGATAAATGTACTGTTTGCTATTCTTTTAGCCCAGATTATTGGACCAGTAGCCGGTAAAATAGTGCAGCGCTATCTAACTACTTCTGCCCGGGTAGATGATTTTCAGATTGTGGGAGTTGAGTATAAGGCAAGGGTAGGCACAGGTTTTGTAGGTTTGCCCATAAACCTAAAGCCAACAGAGTTTTTTGTCCGAACCAGAAGAGCAAAACGTGTAACATTAAATGTATGAGTAGGGGCTATAGCGGGCCCCTACTTTTCAGCTAAGCCAAACCATAACTTGAAAAGTGCTGAAGGCAGAACTGTTGGAGGTAATAATGGATGAAAGCAAAAGCGGATAAACCCCGGGAGGTAGCTTTTCATATACTGTATGAAGTGGATGTTCGGGGGGCTTATGTAGACCTTTCCTTAAAAAGGCATTTGCAAAAACACAAATTGTCTGGCCGGGACAGGGCCCTTGTGTCAGAGATATGTTACGGTGTGGTAAGATATTTACTAACCCTGGATTGGCTAATAGAGAGAGTAACAGGAAGGAAAGCTTCAAAAATTGATCCAAAGACCCGAAATATACTGAGGCTTTCTTTTTACCAGATCACTTATCTGGAAAAGATACCGGCTTCGGCTGCTTGCAACGAAGGAGTTGAGCTAGCAAAAAAATACAGCCATAAGGGAGCGGCTAAATTTGTTAATGGTGTAATCCGGGGTTTTATACGACAAAAAGATGGGATTAAATATCCTGATTATGATAAGGACTTATTAAATTATATAACGATTCGGTACTCTTTTCCCTCCTGGATGGTTAAGAGATGGATTGAGGGCTTAGGTCCTGGAAATGTAGAAGAAATGCTTGCCTCTCTGAACATGCCATCAACTTTAACTGTGCGAACCAATACTCTTAAAATTAACCGGCGGGAGTTAATAAAAGTTTTAGGAGAGGAAAGCATGGAGGCAGAGGAAGGGTTTTGCAACCCGGAGAGTATTGTTATAAAAAAGGCCAGGCCTCTTTCGGGCTCGAAATCTTTCAGGGAAGGATTTTTTCAGGTACAGGGGGAAAGTTCCATGCTGGTTTCCAGACTATTGGACCCACAGCCAGGGGAAATAATTCTGGATAGCTGTAGTGCTCCCGGGGGAAAGTCTACCCATATTGCTCAGCTCATGGGTGATAAAGGAAGGGTAATATGCTTTGACATTTACCCTCATAAAATTAAAATAATAGAAAAGAACGCAAAGCGTATGGGAATAAATACCATAGAACCTGTTTTAGGAGATGCCCGCAACCTTCCTTCAAGCTTAAAAGGTAATGTGGATAGAGCACTGGTTGATGCCCCCTGTTCTGGGCTTGGTGTGTTAAGGGGAAAGCCTGATTTAAAGTGGAAAAGAAGACTTGCTGATATTAGAGAGCTTCCCGGGACTCAGATAAAGGTTTTAGAAGAAGCAGCCAGGGCCCTTAAGCCTTCAGGAATACTGGTTTACTCGGTGTGCACCAATGAACCGGAAGAGACAACGGAAGTATTTAAGTGTTTTATGAAAAGGAATCCTGACTTTGTGCCTTGTGACCTTAACCCCTGCTTACCTTACCAGTTCAGGGAAGAATCCACGCTCTCAAAAGGTTTTTTGCACATTTTACCTTATAAATATAATCTTGATGGGTTTTTTTTAGCCAGGTGGCAGAAAAAGGGTTAGTTTGCCTTTTGAAAAATCATTTGTTATACTTTTTAAAAGGAATAGTTATGCTAATAATAAAGCGGCTAATAATAAAGCTGTTATTAGTAAAGGGAAGGGATTATATAAGGAACACAAGGATAAGACAAAGGATGTAATGGGAATTGAATCAAAAGTATAATTTACTAGGAATAAAGGAAGAGCATTTAATAGATTTTTTTTCCAGTCTGGGGGAAGAAAAATATAGAGCTCATCAGCTTATGGACTGGATTTATAAAAAGGGAGTAACTTCCTTTGACCTGATGTCCAACTTTCCTAAAGACCTGAGGGAAAAGTTGAAAATTAAAGCTTGTATAGAGGGGTTAGTTTCTTTAAGTGAGCAGCACTCAAAGGATGGTTCTATTAAGTACTTACTTGCTCTGCCCGACGGAGAAACAATTGAATTGGTAGTAATGAACTACAGCCACGGTTACATTCTCTGTGTTTCTTCCCAGGTAGGGTGCAGCATGGGCTGCAGGTTTTGTGCTTCGGGAATTGGAGGAAGGGTTAGGAACCTGGAATCGGGAGAGATAATGGCACAGGTATTATTTGTACAAAATGAACTAAAAAAAAGGGACAAGGCCTTAAAAGGAATTGTTCTGATGGGGTCAGGTGAGCCTTTAGATAACTTTACAAATGTTTTGGATTTTTTTTACCTGGTAAGCTCTCACCGGGGCTTCAATATGAGCTTAAGGCATGTTACCCTATCTACCTGTGGTCTGGCAGCAAAAATAAGGAAACTGGCTGACTATAATTTTCCTGTAACACTTTCCGTATCCCTTCATGCTCCCACCGATTCTCTAAGGAATCAAATTATGCCTGTTAACCGCAAGTATCCTTTAAAAGAATTAATGGAATCCTGCCGGTATTATGTCAGAAAAACGGGTTCTCGTATTACTTTTG
>CAYYWR010000128.1:0-5370 GCA_964474145.1 uncultured Syntrophomonadaceae bacterium | reverse complement strand
CCAGTAAAGGGAAGTAAAACTTCCATAATCCCTGGCCAGGCGCACCACAATATCCAGCAGGGGACTTCCCGGAGTGACAAAGGTGCTTTCCGGGTTTTCCTGAGCCACCTCGTAGTCAAATGCCAAAAGCAGTTCCTCCCGGGCAAACTCCGTCACCAGCTCTTCTGGCAACAATGCTTCGGTAAGGCCATATCCCGGTTTCTCTACCACTGCCCCAGCCCGGTCCAGTGTGCTGGTGACAAAACGTTCTATAGAATCGTGGGCTATGGATTCTAACAAATAATTCACTCCCCTTTTAGAATATGCTCTTAAAATATGTTTGCGCTATTCTTCCGGCAACAACTGGCCCATCAGGCGCTCGTCCACATCCCTTACCGCTTCGTAATGGGCTTTGGCAGCGGCCAGCTGCTCCCCTAAATCCTGCAAGCCCTTTTTCAGCTCTGCTTCACTGTCCGACCGGGACCATATATCCATAACTGTAGACTCAAAATCTTTTTTCTCCTTCAGCCTGCCCAGTATCATATCCAGTTCTCCCACCACCAGCTGAAACATGTTAATCTTGGCATCCAGAAGCTCCAGAATATAAGACTCAACAGTGTCCCGGGCAGACAGGTTGTAGATGAAGACATCCCGGGTCTGTCCCAGGCGGTGAATACGACCTATGCGCTGCTCAATACGCATGGGGTTC
Source organism: uncultured Syntrophomonadaceae bacterium (assembly GCA_964474145.1). Lineage (GTDB taxonomy): Bacteria > Bacillota > Dethiobacteria > SKNC01 > SKNC01 > PWHX01. The sequence goes on along the minus strand of CAYYWR010000128.1, from coordinate 4,682 downwards.
CAGGGGAGGTCATAATTGACCATCACCTGGCAGAACTGCAGGTTGCGCCCTTCACTTCCCGTCTCTGTAGAGACCAGCACCCGGGCCTCCCGGGCAAAATGCTGGACCTGCTTCTCCTTTTCCAGCCTCCTCATACCTCCGTGCAGCTCTGCCACCTCCAGACCCTGCTGCCGCAGGAAGTTGGCCAGAAAGCGCTGGGTTCCCCCGAATATCGTAAAAATAATAACCTTTTCCGGTATTTTCTCCAGGAGTTTTAGCAAGGCTTCCGCCTTTGCCCGGCCAGTAATCCCCCGGGCTTCCTGCGCCAGGTGGGAGAGGGCCAGGCGATTCTCTGGGGAGTTGTCCTGGTTGGCCGCCATTTTCTCCAGGGTAGGAATAACGGCCTCCACACTGCTTCCCACTTCCCTTTGCAGGGTTCTCAAGGTGAAAGTGTTGATTCCCCAGGAGGATTTTTCAGTTTCCTGGCGATAGTGCCGGCGGATAAAACCGGTTATATCCTGGTAAATTCTTTTTTCCTCCGGGGAGAGATCAAGCTCCAGCACCTCAGCATGCCGTCTGCATAGTATGGCGCCTGTTTCGCTGCGCCGGTTGCGGACCATGATCTCCCGCACCAGCTTTTTCAAGTCTTCCGTGTTTTTGGGTTTCAAGGGATCTCCCCGGGTGATATACTTGCGCCGGAAGGAAGACGCCGTTTCCAGCTGGCCCGGTGCCAGCAGGGTAATCAGGTTGAAAAGCTCCTGCAGGTTGTTCTCCACCGGGGTAGCTGTTAGCAGCAGGATATACTTCTTTTTCAATTCTTTCACCAGCTGGTGGGATAAGGTGCGATGGTTTTTCAGGTGATGAGCCTCGTCCACAATGACCAGGTCATACTCTCCCGACAGCACCTCCTCCCGGTGATTGCTCCGCTTGGCCGTATCCAGGGAGGCCACAATACGGGGAAACTCCTGCCAGGGCCGGGGATGATTTTTGAATGCGGGAGAATCATAAGGTATGAAATCCAGGTTGAATTTGGAGCGCATCTCCTCCTGCCACTGCTCTACCAGAGAGGGAGGGGAGAGCACCAGTACCCGGCGCACCAGCCCCCTGAGCATGTATTCCATCATAATCATCCCGGCTTCTATAGTTTTACCCAGACCTACCTCGTCACAGAGGAGAGCCCGCCCCCGCAGATTCTTCAGCACGTGACGCACAGTATTAACCTGGTAGTCCAGGATCTCCACATTGCGAACTGCGTTAAGGGAGAACAGGGTATCAAAGCCGGGAGTCAGGGAAAACATGAGAGCCTGGCGATGCAGCTGCAGATCACTGTAGGAACCTTTGCTTGCCTCCTGGGCCTCCTGTAAAAGCGCCCTGTCCTCCCGGGGAGAAAAACGAATCTCTACAGAAGCCTTTTCCAGGCCTGTTTTTTTATCCACGCTTTCCCCATAACCTTCCTTTGTTTTTCTATCTTTTTCCTCTTTCATCCCTACCTCCCCTTTCAAGAATTGACAGGAACGCCTCTACCAGCTCCGGGTCAAACTGATTGCCGACACATTTCTTTAGTTCAGCCATAACTTCTTCCCGGGTCATGGCTTTTTTGTAAGGTCTGCCGTAACTCATTACCTCGTAAGCATCGGCAATAGCAGTGATTCGGGACAGCAGAGGGATTTCTTCCCCTTTTAGACCCCGGGGATAACCGGTGCCGTCCCAGCGTTCGTGATGAGCCAGAATTTCCTCGGCTACATGGGAAAAACCCTCTGTAGCCCGGGCTATACGGTATCCTGTCTCCGGGTGTTTTTTTATGTCCTCCCATTCCTCCGGGGTTAAAGGGCTTCCCCTGTTCAGTATCCCTTCAGGAACATTTATCTTGCCTATATCGTGGAGGTTTATTAACAGATTCAGCCGGCGTAATTCCACCTGGGAAAGCCCTATCTCCTCAGCTATTTCTTGGGCTGCCCTTTGCATGCGCCGGGTATGCTCTTCTGTCTCACAGCTTTTCTTTTCCAGTTCATTTAGCAGGCTTTTTATAATAGCAGCTTTCACACTGCGGCTTTCCGCAGATTTATGCCTGTACATATGGTCCCCAGCTTCTTTGAAAACCTCTTCCAGATCCTTTTCTGGGCTGTCCTTGTGGGCAACACCTTTAGCCATGGATATGGGTATTTGCTCCACAAATTTGTTGGAACAATTGTTTTTTATCCTGTCACAAATGACCCGGGCCTCCTCCTTTGCTGTCCGGGGCAGAAGAACCACAAACTCATCGCCACCCCAGCGGGCAATTATATCCTCCCCCCGGCATGACTCCCTGATAATATCGGCTGCTCTTTTCAGCATCTCATCCCCTACTTTGTGGCCATAGGTGTCGTTAACCAGTTTGAGAGAATTTAAATCTGCCATGATAACGCTGATAGGAAGCTGTCTTTGGGTGTCCAGCCTTTTCATCTCCACCTCCAGGTAGGTCCGGTTATAAAGCCCTGTCAGGGAGTCGTGGAAGCTTATATAGCGGATTCTTTCCTCCGCCTGCTTGCGCTGGGTAATATCAAAGGCAATCAGCACAATACCCTCTATTTTCCCCTGGTAATTACGTATAGGAGCCAGGGAGAAATGCATGTCCACAGGGGAGCCAGTTTTCCTGTAACAGACCAGTTCCAGGTTATAAATAACTTTTCCCTGGAGGGATTTTTCCATGGATTGCTTTAGTATTCCCCCCTGGTCTTCCAGGAAAAGGGATATATCTTTGTCCAGGACATTTTTCTCAGGCCAGCCCAGGAGATTCTCCGCAGCGGAGCTCCAGCTTTTTACCCGAAAGTTTGTATCCAGGGAAATCACCGTAACCGGGGAGGCATGAATGATAGTCCGGTACTTTTCCCCCAGCTCGAATAATGATTTTTTTATATTATCCTGTTTGGTTATATCGATTCCAATTAAAATATGGTAGTCTATCACATCATTTTGCACCTGCAGTGCATTATATTTCCATTGTATTTTGCTGGGGAGGCCTTTTTGAGAGAAGGACTGGGTCTCTATTTTCAGGGGGTACTGGGAAGGGTCCAAAAGGTTGAAAAAAGCTTTGTAGATTTCTCTTTCTTCAGGAAGGCAAAAAACTTCCCAGTAATACCTGGACCGGGCTTCACTGCAAAGAAGCCCTGTAAAGCGCTCACAGGACTTGTTATAGTACACAATCTTCCCTTGCCGGTCCAGTATAACAACGAAGCAGTCCATAAAATCGCTGATTATGGAGAAGAAATGCTGTTCTTTTTCCTGGTAAAAAGTATTAATCAAGTTGCCCTTATTATCCTGGCCATCTTTTTCCATCTAATATAACCTCCATATAAGGCGCATAACTTTTAAGTAATATAATTTCGGCCGCTCCAGATTGACCCAATTTATTCCAGTTTGCCCGGATTAGTTCCGGTTAGTCCGGATTAGTTCCGGTTAGTCCAGATTAGTTCTGGTTAATCCTGTTTGGTTCAGCTCAGTTCAGTCCAGGACCTTCACGATGGTGATGTCCAGAACCTGAGACAGGTCCAGGTCATGGGGGGCAGGATGAGGTGCCAGATCTTCCCCCGTGTAGAGTACACGTACTACAGGGCGCGTCATTAATCCCGGGTTGTTGGCTATAACCAGGCCGCTTTCCCCATTGCTCAGGAAAACATGATAACCAATAGGATAGGCAGCAGTAACAGACAGGAACTTATTCAATAATTCCTTATGGAAATAGTCTTCCCCCCAGGCCATGAGCATTTCTACGGCCTGGTAAGGCTGAAGAGCCTTCCGGTACGGCCTTTCCGATGTCAGGGCATCATAGACGTCAGCGATGCCGCATATTTGCGCCATTTCACTGATTTTATAACCCTGCAGGCCCCGGGGATAACCCTGACCGTTATAGCGCTCGTGGTGCTGCAGTATGATTGCCCCCGCCCGGGCAGAAAACATTCTGGAGTTTTTAAAGATTTCATAACCGTAAAGGGGATGATTTTTGACGGTGGCATACTCATCCTCTGTAAACTCACCCTCTTTAAACAATATTTTTTCCGGCACGGCCACCATTCCCAGATCATGGAGCAGGGTTCCTGTGGCCAGCTGTTTCAAGGAACTGGTGTTATAATTCATTTTTCTTCCCACCAGGGTGGCCAGTATACAGCTGTTGACGCTGTGGGAAAACAGGTAGTCGTCCCGGGTGCGGATATCCGCCAGCTGGGAAATCACTTCTTTATTCTCCAGCAGCTCTTCTACAATCCTGGTGACGGTTTTCAGGACTTTTTTTTCCTTGATGTTGATACCTTTTTTGTTACTGTTGGGGGACTGTATATTTTTCATTACATCCCTCACCAGAGAGCGGGCTTCCTGGCGGGTTTCTTCCCGGATAATATCATGAATTTCCACATCTTCCATGCGACTGTCCATAATGTATATATAATTGATACCCAGTCGCTCAAGATAGACAGGGTACTGGGGCTTGATTTCTGCGCCGGCTTTTAGCAAAACCTGGCCTGCTCCACCAAAAATAGTTTTGCCCAGAACCATGCCAGGCTGTACTGAATCCAGAGAAATTTTACGCAAGTATATCAACCTCCCCAGGTCACTTTTAACGATTAATTGCCAAGAAGTCGCCCACTTTTTTAAGTGTTGGTAGTTCACAATGGATTATATCTGTTGTTACCTCTACTTTTCAGCAGTCTGGCTGAGGTATTTTAAAATAT
>CAYYWR010000127.1:0-5381 GCA_964474145.1 uncultured Syntrophomonadaceae bacterium | reverse complement strand
TCTGTATCACCTTCTGCAGGCGCTTCAAAGCTTTCCAGAAGCTTTCCTGCCGCAAACTGGGCAAAACTTTCAGGCAACAGGAGTAATAATTCGCTGTTAATGAGGTCGCCAATTTCTATTTTAAAAGTAATTGTTACCAGAGATTCTCCCATCTCACTGTCACTGCTTTCAAAAGTTTCCAGGTTTATATACTCTGTAGCGGGATGGGAAATATTAATCTGCATACCAAATAATTCTGCCATGGCAGTAGAAGAAGCCCCCATCATCTGGTTCATGGCCTCGCTCACTGCACTTATTTGAACTTCATCCAGCTCTTCAACTTCTGTTTCCGGGTCCTGTCCCATCATCAGGTTGGCAATAATAGCTGCATCTTTCTCCTTTACAATCAGTACATTACTGCCTGTCAGACCCTCAATATATCCTACTTCAACCACCACGCTGGGAACAGGATAATTGCTTTTTACTTCCTCTAAAGTGCTGTAACCAACCTGAGGAGTGGTGATGCTTACACCTTGATTGATAAGAGTTGATAAAGCTGTGGCAGAAGACCCCATGGATATATTGCCAACTTCTGCCAGTGCGCTTCTTTCCATTTCTGTTAAAGGAGACATGGTTTACCTCTCTTTCAAAAAAAAAAGCTATTTTTTTAAGCTCTCCAGTCTTTCCACAGGCCTTATTATATCTGTAATACGAACACCAAAATTTTCATCTATAGCCACGATTTCTCCCTGGGCCAGGAGCTTTCCATTTACATAAATTTCTACCTTCTCGTCAACAAGCTTATTCAGCTCTATAAGTGTACCGGAATTAATGTCCAATAGATTATTGAGTTCTATATTCTTGCTGCCCAAAATAACGGATAGTTCCAGGGGGATATCCAGTATTAAGTCCAGGTTAGACTTCCCGTTATCGGAAGACCTGTCTTTGCTGCTGATAGCCTTTCTTTTAACATCTTTCCCTTCTACACGGCTCTTCTGATATGTTTGAACATCTTCTGTTCTCTCTACCTTTGCTTCTTTTGCTTCTACCCTTTCCCCCTCAGATTCTTCTTGTACTTCTTCTATTACTTCTTCTTTTAGTTCTTTTTCCTTTGCTTTTTTTGTTTCTTCTATCGACTCTTCTTTTGTTTCTTTCTCCTTTTCATCCTTTTCATCCTTTTCTTCACTTTCTTCACTTTCTTCTTCTTCAGAGTCGCTTCCTTTTAATAAAGCTTCAATCTCTTCCTGGGACAAAAATTGGTTATCATCCACTGCTATCCTCCACCTCCTCTGCCCACCTGGTTATTTGCACGGAATTCTTTTTGCCAGAAGTTCCTGGTTGAACTTTAAACTTCAAGCTGTTTTCTATATACAAGTCTAATTGTTCATCAACACTTCTGCCCAGGGGAAGAACATCTCCTACCCGCAGTTCTACAAATTCCTCCACGCTAATTACCGCTTCCCCCAAAACAGCAAACAGGGTTACTTCCACATCTTTTACCCTTGAAGTCAGGTGGTACTTCTCTTCCCCTTCAGCTTTAGAGCTTATATTTTTAAACCAGTGCTGTGCTGAAAGATGGGGCATAACCGGTTCCAAACTGATAAAGGGAAGGCAGATATTTATAAAGCCCTGGGACTCACCTATACTGGTAGACATGGTTATCAAAGCTACTGTTTCATTGGAAGAAAGCGCCTGGTTATACTGGGGGTTGGTTTCTAAAGACTCTATGGTAGGCTCTAGCTCATAAAAATCCTCCCAAACATATCTAAGCCTTTCCAGTACTTTATAATAAACTCTCTGCATTACAGTCTGTTCTATTTCTGTAAGTTCCCTCAATTTGCTGGGAACCTGTCCTGCTCCCCCACACAAAATATCTATCATGGGAAAAACAAACTGAAGGTTGGTCTCCATAACAGCCGTTCCCAAACTTGGAGAAAGGTTTAGCACTGCCATAAGGGTAGGCACAGGCAAAGAATTAATAAATTCACCATAGCTAACCTGACTTACAGACTCTACCTTTACCTGAACAACATTACGGAGATACGCCGAAAGGTAGTTCCCTAATGAACGGGCAAAGTTGTCATGTATTATTTGTAGAGTCCTTATCTGTTCTTTAGAAAATTTGCTGGGCTTTCTAAAATCATACTTTTTAACTTCTTTTTCCTCTTCATATAGCTCTTGGTCTTCGGAATCTATCTCACCAGTATCAAGAGCTGAAACCAGGGAATCTATTTCAGATTGGGATAAAACATCTTTCAAAAACTCACCCCCCAAAAACACATTTCTCATTACCCATATAACCAATTTATCGGTAATGTTATTACAATCCTGAAGAACTAAAAAAAACTAATGTACTTAATTATAATATATTTTATTATATATTTGTAACAATGGAAGGAAAAAAATTTATTTTAAAGAATCTAATAGTTAATATAAATTAGTTAATATAAATTAACAGTCATTCAAGCAGTCATTATAATTTAAGATACTCAAGAAATAATGCTTTATTAAAAGGCAAACTTAACGAAAGTTAAGGACGCAAAGCCAGGGGTCTATAGTAACGGTCTATATTGACTATACCATGACAGCCGGCTGCCGCGGTAAATTTATTTACTACCCGTAAAAAAGGAGTGTTTGATTATGGAAAAAAAAGATAATTACATTTATAAAATAGGCGTTGCAGATGGAAAAGTTTTTTTTAGCCATCAGCAGGAGGGGGAAGCCCTGCCCTCCTTGTTTCCAGATCCCAACATAATTCTCCGGGTTAATGACAGTGAAATTACAGATGAAACTTTTGTCAAACCAGAGGACAAAATTGAAATTGAGCCCAGGGAAGAAATTATCTCCCCGGCAAATTTTAAGATCACCCTGTCCGATGATAAATTAACTGCCTATTTGGAAGTTGATCCGGCTATCAAAAAAACTTTCTATCTCCTGGACCAGGACCCCGAAGAAAAACTATACTTACGTACCCAGGTAGAAAACATTGAAGACTGTAACCTCACAGAGGAGGACATTCTTAACGAGCTGAAGAAGAAAAATATTACTCACGGTATAATGAATGAAGCTATCGTCAAAGCGCTGGAAACTCCCCCGGGGGAGGGGGAACCGGTGGAAATAGCCAGAGGTACACCACCCCAGCCCAGCAAAGACGCTTCTGTTGAGTATTATTTCAAGCAGGAATTTCAAACAGCTCCCAGCATAAATCCAGAAGGCAATGTAAATTACCGGGAAATTCTTAAAATACCCTATGTGGAAATGGGAGATATTCTCCTCAAGAAAAGCCCTGCTGTTGAAGGGAAGGCCGGAACTACTGTTACTGGCAAAACTTTAAAACTCAAGCCGCCCAAAGATTATGTCATACACACCAACAAAACAACCCGCCTGGACCAAACAGGACTGATAGTAAAAGCCGCAGCCAACGGTTACCCTGTTGTAGAGGAAAAGGGCAAGACCTTTACCGTTAAAGTTTCCAGCAGCTTTACACACCAGGACAATGTTGACCTCTCTACAGGAAACCTGCGATTTCAGGGAGATATTATTATCAAGGGCAGCATTTCTGAAGGAATGTCTGTCATGGCAGGAGGTAACGTAGAGATTAGCGGTGATGTAAACAGCGCTGCCGTTCAATCAGGAGGCCACATAATTGCTTTCAACAGTGTTATCGCCTCCACTTTAAGAGCTGGAGGTGCAGAGGCCCTCCTCACAGAGTTTTCACCTGTAATTGATTCCCTGATAAAAAATATAAGCAATTTAAAAGCCATGGTAGAATCCTTAAAACATCACCCCAAATTTAAAAACAAAAACCTTAAAGGTTCTGAACTCTTAAAGCTTATCCGCATGCTCACCAATACCAAGTTTCCGGATATAGCAAAAGATGTTAAATCCTTCGACAATTTGACCAAGCAGCTGCTTGACCATTCATTAAGCTTCGACCTTCCCCAGCAGCTCCTGGATTCTATTGGCAATATCAGACATGAAATGATTCAGCTCTTTAGTTCTGACAATGATATATTCACTGAACTTGAAGTAATTATAACTCTGCTGGACTATATCAGAGATGAGATAAATAAGATCCCTGTGCCCGAAAGCAATATCACCGCAAACTACAGTTTAAACTCCAGGATAGAAACCAGTGGTAACATCTATATCGATGGACAGGGCTGCTATCAAACCATGATTAAGGCAGGCGGTGAAGTTCACGTTTCCGGCATAGTCAGGGGAGGCAGTATCCAGGCCGGCAAAGACATTTTCATAAATAAAATTGGCTCAGAAGCTGGAGCTGCCATCCATGTTGCAGTGCCTTCAAAACACAAAATCCACATGAAAGAAGTTCATGAAAATGTTACCATTGCTATTGGAAAACAGCAGTACCGCTTTACAATGTCCAGAACCAATGTTGAGGCCCACTACTCTGATGGGCAAATTCAATTAAACTAGCTTACCTCTTTAACTGGTTTGCCATGGCCCACATTTCATCCCCCAGATGAACCGAGCGACTATTAAATTGAAAATACTTCTGACTTAAAATAAGCTTGCTCATCTCCTCTATTAAGTTTACATTGGAACTCTCCAGAACACCCTGCTTTATAGAGCCCAGGCCCTCTTCTCCCGGAAACCCCTGCACAGGATCCCCTGAAGCTTCCGTAGGGGCCAGGAGGTTCCCCCCCTGGGCTGAAAGACCAGCAGGGGTTTCGAAGCTGTATAAATAAATCTGTCCCAGCCTGACACCTTCATATTCTTCTGTTTCTCCTATTCCTTCTACAGGGACTTCTTCTACATCATCTTCACCCTCCGCAGCTTCCTCAGTTTCTTCATGCCCCCGGGCTTCCCTCAAAAATATTTCACCCTGGGAATTAATATGCACGTATTCATAAACTTTATCTAAAGGATCTAAAGGCACACTTTCCCAATCTCCCTCTACTATATAGCCTTCAGAAGTTACCAGGCGCAACTCCTCATCCAGATTAACCAGATTAAATGAGCCGCTCCGGGTAAAATTCACGCTTCCATCGGGCAGTTCCACCCCAAAAAAACCCTCACCTTCTATGGCCAAATCCAGGGACCGTCCCGTCTCTTTAAAAATTCCTGTGGAGAGGTTCATGGCAGTACTGGTTAAATAGGTCCCCCTTCCGCCCTGAGGCAGTAAACCGGTTTCAGGGTCCGGAGCCACCGGCGTTCCCCTTTGAACTTTTCCCTGGTAAAGAAGGTCCGAAAAATTAGACCTGCTGCCCTTAAAGCCAGTAGTATTAACATTGCTAATATTATGAGAGATGTTATCCACCTTCTGCTGATGGCCTATCATTCCGCTAACGCCGCTCTTTAGAATAGTTATCATGGCCTGCTCACTCTCCTTTTAGCCGTATTTACCTCAAAACTCCCACTTCATTAACACTCTTGCC
>CAYYWR010000126.1:0-5420 GCA_964474145.1 uncultured Syntrophomonadaceae bacterium | reverse complement strand
ACATAATAATAACAGATTTAATTTATGGTGTCAAGCCTGAATAAAACTTTTTTTTTGCAAGGGGTCAGGCTTGAATAATTCCCTTATTTAAGTATTTAAGAGACAGATATAAAAAAGCCTGAGCATAATAAGGGAATTATTCAAGCCTGACCCCGATTTTTCCCGATTTTTCGATCTTTACCTGGGACGCATGGTAGGAAACAGTAAAACGTCTCTTATGGAAGGAGAGTCAGTAAAAATCATAATCAGCCTGTCTATACCGATACCCAATCCCCCAGCAGGAGGCATCCCATATTCCAGTGCTGTTACAAAATCCTCGTCCATCATATGAGCTTCTTCGTCTCCAGCAGCCCGCTTTTCAGCCTGCTTCAAAAACCTCTCCCTCTGGTCAATGGGATCTATCAGTTCCGTAAAAGCATTGGCAATTTCGCTGCAGGCCATAAAAGCCTCAAAGCGGTAAGTAAACCCGGGATCTTCTACTTTTTCCTTGGCCAAAGGAGATACTTCAATGGGATAATCCAGAATAAAAACAGGTTGTCCCAGATGCTTTTCCACGTGTTCTTCAAATATAAGATTTATAATTTCTCCCCGGGTTGCCTTTTTATCAATCTCCAGGCCCATCTTTTTGGCAGCCTCCCGGGAACCTTCTTCTGTAGTTATAGTAGAAAAATCTACATCACCATATTTTTTAACCGCCTCTAACATGGTCAGGCGGGGCCAGGGCGGAGTCAAGTCCATCTCCTCTCCCTGATATGTAATTGTGGAGCTGCCAAATACCTGCTGACTTATTGTGTGTATCATCTCTTCAGTAAGACTCATCATATCAAAATAATCAGTATTAGCCTGATACACTTCCAGGGAGGTAAACTCCGGGTTATGCCGGGTAGATATCCCTTCATTCCTGAACACTTTCCCCAACTCATATATTTTGTTATAACCACCCACCAGAAGCCTCTTGAGATGAAGCTCCGTAGCTATTCTTAAGTACAGGTCAATATCCAGGGTGTTATGGTGCGTAATAAAAGGCCGGGCATCTGCCCCACCTGTTACAGTGTGCATCATGGGGGTTTCTACCTCAAGAAAACCTCTTTCCTTTAGAAAGTCCCTCATGGCCTGAATAATCTTACTCCTCAGTATAAAAACCTTTTTAACTTCCGGGTTAACTATTAAGTCCAGGTACCTCTGACGATAGCGCAAATCGATATCCTTTAAACCATGCCACTTCTCAGGTAAAGGCCTCAGGGCTTTAGATAAAAGCCTGAAATCTTTAATTGCAACAGTTACTTCTCCTTTGCGGGTTTTAAAAACGTTTCCCCGGACTCCTATAATATCACCGATATCTAAAAGCTGATAACACTGGTAGTTTCCTTCCCCCAGGTCATCAAGCCTTGCGTAAACCTGTATTTGCCCGGTATCATCCTGGACATTGGCAAAGCCAGCCTTACCATGGCCCCTTTTGGTCATAAGTCTTCCAGAGATACTAACTTCTTTTCCTTCATATTCCTGGAAATCCCTTAATATCTCTGCTGCCTGATGTGCTGCTGGATACTTTTCACCATAGGGCTCCATTCCCTTTTCTCGAAATTCCTTAAGCTTTTCATGCCGGCGCAAGATTAATTCATTAATTGTTTCATCACTCATAAAAAAACCTCCAGTGCGTTCATTATTGTATGCAACTTTAAAAGATAGGGTGAATTCACTAGTTATGCTTGATTAAACTTATTATAATTATAATTTCAGGATAAGTCCATATCTTTATCTTGGCCTTATTATTATATTTTTTCTTACTTTTGTATATCTACTATCTTATACTTAATAGCACCAGCGGGAACACTTACCTCCACAACACTACCCACAGGTTTGCCCAGGATAGCTTTGCCCACCGGAGATTCGTTGGAAATCTTATTTTCACCAGGGTTTGCTTCTGCTGATCCCACTATGGCATACTCAACTTCTTCGTCAAATTCCAGGTCCCTTAAGGTGGCTTTGCTCCCAACGCTAACAACCCCTGTGTCAATCTCTGTCTCGTCAATTAACCTGGCATTACGCAACATTTTTTCCAGGGTAATAATTCTTCCTTCAATAAATGCCTGTTCGTTTTTAGCATCTTCATACTCCGAGTTTTCACTAATATCACCAAAATCAATAGCTAGCTTTATCCTGGAGGCAACCTCTTTCCTTTTTACCGATTTTAAATGTTCCAGTTCTTTTTCCAACTCTTCTAACCCGTTTTGGGTTAGAATAACTTCTTTGCCCGCCATTTTCATTCTCCTTTTTAATGTTTGACGTTATTACTCCAAGTTACAAGTTATCCTAAAACCAAGTATATGTCCTTTCAATTTAATTATTCTAAATACACTTAAAAGAAATTTATTATTGTTATATACAACACATATTGTTATTTACAACACATATTGTTATTTACAACACATATTGTTATTTACAACACAGCAAACAGATTTTGACTTTGTTAATTTTGACATTGTTAATTCTAGATTTCTTTAATTATTCCTGCAAAAAAAAAGAATATTAAGATTAATTAAATATTTTTCACAAATAGAGGGGCGCCGGCAAGTTCTTTTTCGGCCCTTTCTCTAATGGCGAGAATCTTCTCCCGGGATACAGCCTTCTCAAAGCTTCTGAAACCGGCCAGCTTAAAGTCATGTTTTTGGGCCAGGGCAGAAATTGTATCTATTTGTGAAATTCTAATATCCCTTCCCAGGGAGAAGTTTTCATATCTGTTTTCCATGGCTAAAATCATGGTTTCCGCCATACAGGCATAGGAGGTTCCAGGGGGGAATCCGAAGTCAAAATTGAAATTAACCTCCCCGGGAACCTGGACAACCCCTCCTTCAATTACCAGGATATCATCCCTTTTCTCAGCCACTTTTTTAGAAACATCCCGGGGCCTGGCCACGTCACAAACGATTGCTCCCGGCTTCAAATCATCCACCTCTATAACAGAATCTGCTGAACCGGTAACAGCAATAATTATATCAGCTGAGGGAACAGCCCTTTTAATATTGGAAGTTACCCTGACGGCCAGCCCGGACTCTGCTAAAATCTGGCGGGACAGGTATTCCAGCTTCCTCTCATCCCGGGCCAGTAAAGTTAAATATTTTGCTTCCCTGGCTAAAATACGGGCTGCCGCGCTCCCTATGGAACCAGTAGCACCAACAATCAATATTTCTGCTTTATCCCTTTCTATACCCATGAGTTCCGCCGCTTTCTTTGCTCCTTCTAAAGCTGTAGCAACCGTATAGCTATTTCCCGTGGTAACAGCAGTGCTTAAATTATTGGCTACGGTAATTCCTGCATCTCCTACTACAGAAGTCATAGCTCCCAACCCTATCACATCTACTCCCAGTTCTTCAGCAGCCTTACCTGCAGAAATAATTCTTTTCATAACAAATTCCTGAGGCAAGGTAACCATTTGTTTTGAGGTAAGGGGACAGGTTATAAACCAGCCTGAAGTTTTTCCATGGGGAGATTCAATCCCCGTTATTTCAGAAACCTTAAAAGGCGGAACACGCTTCATTACCCCTTCAACCAGCCTGTCGGGCCAGTAGCGCATAAAGCTAAATTTTCTGTATATATCCTCCAGTTCTATAGGATGGATTATAAAGGCAAACTTTCCCACTTAACATGCCCTCCCTTAAAAATAATGTTTTCTTTCTGTAAATACCTTTATACTTACCATTTCTCTAAAAATTATGAGTTGATCATTTCAACCCGGGGCTTAAAATTTATATCCTTTAACAGCTTGCTGTACTCTCCAGGAGTCAACTCATCCTTCTGGCCTGACAAAGCTACCAGTACTGCCTCCATAACATTGGTTCCAAAAGACCTGCCCTTTATTTCCGGTGTAGTAGTAACCAGATAATGGACGCCCCTGTCCTTTAATAACTTAACATCATCTGCAGTGACCGTATTGGTAATAATACTTTTACCTTCAAGCCGGGCGGGCATATAGCGACGTATGAAATGAAAATCTCCGGCAATAATATCTGCTTTTTGATAATATTTGCCATGCCTGGGTGTGTTTTGCTCCTGCTTTGAACCGGTGGGATACAGGTACTTGAAGGGAAGAAGCCTTACTCCAGGAACAATTATACGGGCAACGACCTCCAGGCTGCCCAGGTTTTTTAGCATAACAGGTATTCCCAAAGTAAACTTCAAGTCTCCCAGCATCAGACTGCATCCTGAGCGGACTAAAGCTTGTGCCATACCGAAACGATCCATGGCACATACCATCAAGACTTTTTTATCAGGAGAAATCAGGTCCGTATTATCTTTTAAATGTTGTATTACCTTGCGCTCCAGGGTATTCTTTAGACCAGAACCATCAACAACAGGGGTAAAACTGGCTGCCGAAGCTACCCTTTGAGCATCCCTTAGAATATAACGCCTGGTTCCAGCAAAAATGTAAAGATCCATCCCCCCCAGGCCAAAGACATCTACCTTTCCATCCAAATCTTTTATCATTTCTATCATTTTATCCATACTGCCATCTGTGCCAATACGTTCAATCTTTATTAACTGGCCCAGTATTTCCATCTCAACACTGTGATTTCTTTTGGAAGAGCCCAGGCTAACGCTTACAACATGCTTCAAAGTAATCACCACCGATTAATTAACCTATTTTAATAAACCAATAATGTCTTCTAATCTCTCTATATCTACACAAACATCCTCCTTTAAGGGCGACTTCCCTATCTCTAAGGCAATAATCTCTTTATCTAAAATAGCTTCTACTATTTTAATTCTCTCGTCGGAACCAATAATAATTACTGTATCATAGTCCCGAATTTTTTTAATTATGCTCATTAGATTATTAAAAAGACTAACCCCACTTTTGTCCCTTAAAAAAGAAAGCCTTTCCTCCTCAGTCATGAGTAAAACAAAGTCAATTCCCTCGCGGGATGCAACTTTTTGCAGCTCTTCCTTATTTTTAACAGGAAACCCTATAAGAGCTATCCTGCCACCCCTTCGCACCTCTCCCATGTTTTCCAGGCGGGATATAAAACTGCGGTCAAGCCCTAGAATATCTGCTGTTTCCCTCTGGGAGTTCCCCTGGGAACGAAGGTCAATTATTTTATCTATATTAGCGTTAATTTTTTTCTTGCTAACAAGCTTTTTACCTATCCGTACAAAGTCCATCTCGCCCCGCCTCCTGGACTAAATATGCGTGTGCACAAATTTGTATACAGTATTTTAACAGATTTCTCTATAAAATACAAATAATTTTTTCCTGCACATATTGGAATAATTGCATGCAAAATAAAATAACCCCTTAATTACAGGGGAAACAGTTCTATTTTATGATCTGCAGCAAACAAACTATTTTAATTTTCTTAAAAAGTTTTCAAAATCTTTATATGTTCTTTTCATGCTCTTTAACAATTTTTCCATATCCTGAA
>CAYYWR010000125.1:0-5484 GCA_964474145.1 uncultured Syntrophomonadaceae bacterium | reverse complement strand
GCGAAAAAACCCCAGAATAAACACGGGAGCCAGGTCCGGGGGCAGGCCAATTAACTGGAGCAGCGGCTGGGCCAGGCCTGTTAAATAAATCAACAGCCCGGTATAGCTTGCACCCCACATCAGCAGGCTCACCGCTAAAAACAAGGGGATAATTTCTTTCATATACCACTTAACCCGGGCAAAAGTTTTGCATAAAAGGGCTTTTATATCAGGAGCCCTCAGGGCGGGGATCTCCATATAAAAACCGGAGCTTTGACCCGGTAAAACCTTATCGACAAAATAGCCAGTGCCCACCAGCACTGCCAGCAGAGATATGCTCCAGAGCAATAGGGCGCCAGGCTCCTGGGAAAGCATAGCCAGTATCAACCCCAGCTGTGCAGAACAGGGAATCCCCACAGATAAAAGCAGCGTGGCTATAAACCTTTCCCTTTTGGTTTCCAGGGTTCTGGCGGCTACTACGGCCATGGTCCCACAACCCAGTCCCAGTATTAAGGGAATAACGGCCCCACCGTTTAAGCCAAACTTTTTGAACAGCTTATCCAGCAGCATAGCCAGCCGGGGAAGATATCCGGAATCCTCAATAACAGAAAAGAAAAAGAAATAAGTGGTTACGATGGGAAGAATTATAGCCAGTCCGTAGCGAAGTCCCAGATTAACAATGCCATATGGGGAAAAAAGCAACTCCTCCAGCCAGACATAAGGGATAAGCCCTGCCAGTTCATTTAAAGGGGGCAGGAGACATTCTTTAAAGATATACCCATCTATATAATCCACCATAATCCCGGCACCCCATACTCCTACAAACTTATATAAGCCGTAATAGAGAACCAGTATCAAAAAAGGGATTCCCCACAGGGGGTGCATGGTAATATAATTTAATTTATCCTTCAGGGGCCTGGTGGTTCCCTCCCCCGGCACAACAACATCCTCCAGGAGCTTTTTAACTGTCTTCTGCCAGTTAATTATTTCCTCAACCGACTCCTCCTTTTTTCTGGTAACCGGGGATTTTGAGCCACCGGCCCTGTCCCTTCCCCTTTTTCTAAAAAGTTCATCTTCTATTATTTTTTTTAAACTTGCTATTCCCTCCCCCCGGATAGATATGGTACCTGTAACAGTAATATTCAGCCTTTTCTCCAGCCGGGACAGGTTGAGTTCCAGCCCTGCTGCCCGGGCCTCATCCAGCATATTAACTACCAGGATCAAAGGGAGCCCGGCCTCAAGGAGCTGCAGGGTAAGGGGCAGCATTTTTTCTATGTTTTTGGCCTCTATTACTTGAACTACCAGGTGGGGAGTCTCTTCAAATAACATTTTCAAGGTAACTTCTTCTTCAGCACTAAAAGGTGTTAAACTGTAAATACCAGGAGTATCCATTACTCTGTAAGAGCCCTGCTCCCCCCTGGCCCTCCCTGTGGTTATCTCTACGGTAGTTCCGGGGTAATTGGATACAATAGCATAAGAGTCGGTTATGTTGTTAAATAAAACACTTTTACCTACATTGGGCCTGCCCACCAGCAAAACTCTTTTTTCCCTATCTTTTTTCAAAAAAATTCCCCCATAGACTGATATTTCTATTAAAATATCTATGCGGGAACTCCAGTATATTTACAATTATTTTTGTTTAAAATAAATGAGAACAAGAGCAAGAGCAAGAACAAGAATAAACAGCTAAATTAGCAGTTGAGCAGTTACAAACCAGGTAAAAAAGGAGCGTCTGCCATGAGTGTAAAACTATTAGCCATGCTGGTAGCCCTGCTTTCCGGATTGTCCATGGCTGTCCAGGGTTCTCTTAATTCTGTTTTAGGAAAAATAATAGGCTTGCTGGAAGCTACTTTTATTGTTCATATAGTGGGGTCCGGGGTACTTGTGATAGGCCTTTTTGTATTTAACCTGGGAGAGGGAAGTTTTCAGAAAATGCCGCAAGTTCCCTGGTACGTTTACCTGGGAGGCCTGCTGGGAGTTATAATAGTTTATACTGTTGCTTACTCTATACCTGTACTGGGGGTAGCACTGGCCACTACTTTTATTATAATAGGCCAGGTGGGCACAGCTCTAATAATAGATCATTTTGGTATATTTGGCCTGGACCAAATACCTTTTACCTGGCTTAAAGGTTTAGGCCTGGCTTTTCTAGCGGTGGGTGCTAAGCTAATGCTCAGCTAAAATAATACATGGCACCTATCAAGAGGTCCCCTTCGCTTGCGGTCACCTCTCTATAATTAAATAAATCCATTATAGTTATTATAGCAGCTGTTCCGGCAATAATAACATCAGCCCGCTGGGGTTGAAGGCCCGGGAGCTTTTTCCTTTCCGGTTCCTTGATCAGCAGCAGCCTGTTAAGCTGCTTTGCCAGGTTTTCCCTGCTAAGCACGTAGCCGTGAACTTTCTCCTGCTGGTATACCTTTAACTCCTGGTTCATGGCCGCCAGGGAGGTTATAGTGCCGCCGACTCCTACTAGCTTATCCTGCTCGTTAACTTTATCCCTGCTCATTTCCTTTAAAGTTTTTTTTATGTGTTCCTCCATTTGGAACAACTCCTCCTGGCGGGGAGGATCGCTGGAGATGTACTTTTCCGTTAACCTTACCACCCCTACTTTATAACTTTCAGAGAAAATCTCATTCCCTTTTCTCCAGATAAACTCTGTGCTACCTCCTCCCAGGTCAAATACCAGGGGATTTTCCCCGTTTTCGGGCAGGGTTTTTATCACTCCCAAATAACTTAACTCCGCCTCTTCAGTTCCCGAAAGCACCTTTATGTATAAACCTGTTTCTTCTTTAACCCTGGAAACAAAATATTCACCGTTAACAGCCTCCCTTACAGCGCTGGTAGCCGTTATGAAAACTTTTTCCCCGCCCCATTCCTCTATGTCCCGCAAGTAACTTTGGATCACACCTATAGTCCTTTTGATAGCTTTGGAGCTTAATTTTCCTTCCTGGCCCATCCCTTCTCCCAGCCTGGTAATCTCTACCCTGTAAAATAAAGGGCTACATGTTGAATTGTCCAGTATTTTGGCAATTAAAAGGCGAAGGGAGTTGGTTCCTACATCTATGATTGCTTTTTTCAATTTTTTATCTTCCTCTCTAACTAAAATGTCCAAAATAAAAGTATCAGAAAACAAAAAAGTATTCCCCAGGAATACTTTTAATATAAACAGCATAAAATATGTTTTGATTTTAAATAAAACATTAACTAAGTTCCTGTTTAATTGTGCTTCTCCCGCCCCTTTTGGCTTCCGTGTTTTTCTTTAAGTCCTGCTGCCTCTCGTCGCTTTCTTTAAAGAAGCTTGATAATTTATCTTCAAAGTTTGGTGGCTTGAATGACTTGTTAGGACTGCTCTTCTTCCTGGTACTGCGCTGGGGAGCAGCAGGTTTACTGGCCTGCTTAATAGAAAGACCAATTTTCCCTCCACCATCAATAGAAAGAACCTTGACCTTTACCTTGTCCTTTTTTTGCAGATGCTCATTTATATCTTTCACGTAATAATCAGCAATCTCGGAAATATGAACCAGGCCTGTTTCACCACCGGGAAGCTTAATGAAAACTCCAAAATTTGTAATTCCTGTAACTACGCCTTCGACAACACTGCCAACTTCAAGTGACATTCTAAAAAAATTCCTCCTCAATATATCTCGTAAATATTTTAAACATTATAATAGCAACTTATTCCTCTTTCCTTTCCTGATAAACATATCTGCTTCTATCTATGTCAAATACAATTTCGCCTGATTTAATCAACCCCAATTCTTGCCTTGCTAGTGATTCAATATATTCAGGATTATAAAGAAGTTCTACTTCTTTTTGTAATTCATAGTTAGTATTTTTAACTTCCCTTATCTCTTGTTCAAGTTGGAAGAGCCTGGATTCCATTTCCTTTTTTTGAATGTGCTGGGTTGCATATATCACACTGAAGTAACACATAAGCACAGCACATACTGCTACAACACCTTTGTAATATATAGATTTCTTATTTCTATTCAGGTTATTATTTTTATCCAGGTTTCTTACCTTAGCAGTATCTTTTTTTTGCCACCTTTCCGGTAGATTGTTGTTAACCATCTTTTCCCCCTAGCTTTTCCCTGGACCCTACTTTTTCTCTGTATGCACTGTATACAGTTTCATTATCTTCTCTATTTATTTTAAAAAATCCTGCTTTTATTGATAAATTTATTAATTTTTTTCTTCATAATAGGTTTAAATCCTTTGAGTTTTCTTTTAAATAGGAACATTATTTTTTCAGGTATGGACATAATTCTTTTAACTAAAACTAATACCTTCTTTATGATCTTAATAAATGGTGCAAGGATAGTCGTAATTATTTTACGTAAAAACGTTAATAAAGTCAATACCTTTCCTATCAAAAAGGCAATGACTTTCCGGCAGCGGGAACTGATGAACAAATAATATGTTAGAAGACCCAGACCTATAGCCAGAAAAATATAAAAGCGAACTTCTCCCCAGTTTATAAAAATAAGACCTGATGCCACAAAAACAGTTATAATTAACCATAGAATAAAGTCTGCTGCCATGTTGACCCTGGGGCCGGTTTTCCAAAAACTTTTGATGGCATGATAAATGTCAAAAACAATGCCCATTAATAAGCCTGTGGCAATCAGGGAAGTTAAAACATAAAAATCAGTTTCAGTCGACACCTATCCACCTCCAGCCGTGTTATCTAATATCTGAAAAAGTACAGAAAAACAGTTTGTTAAAGACTCTCTGGAAAGATTTGTGAACATACCTGTAAAGAAACCTGAGAGACACCTGCAGAAGATACTTATTAAATATACTTGTGCAGCTGCCTGTGAAGCAACTGGAGAAGCTACTTGAATAGTCTTTCCAGAAAGCCTTTGCCTTTACCCCCCAGCCCCTTTGCTCCTTTTTCTTCAGAATATGCCAGTTCCAGCACAAAACCTTCTATGTTTAGCTCCCCTTCTTCCAGATTCAGATGTCTGATATGAAGGTTTTCACCTCTGATGGCCAACAAACCCTGTTCCGTTTCCAGGACAATTTCTTCATCATCAAAGCTATCCACGTTTACAACGCCATTAATTTCCATATGCTCCCTGTTGTCTATCACCAGTTTATGCTGCTGGCTTCCTTGACGCCTTTTAAATTCATCCATTTTTTTACTTAACCTCCTTTAGCTTTTAATGCAAGTATTATTTTCTTTATTGTATCTACTCAGCCCTCTGCCCTTCCAGCTTGTGACAGCTCCTCGCTGGTAATGGCAGCGACTCAGCTACGGGTTTTCCCGCAGGCTTCCCGGGACCTTGGCCATCCATGGCTCAGGTCCCGGCGGCCTGCGTCCATGCAGGCCGGCCTGCTCCTAGCCCTTGCTTCGTCGGCCATTAACTCAAGCTCGTCACAATGTTCACCAGCTGGAAGAGCAGAGGCTTTTTCAGCAGCTGAGCAGTTACTCTTTAGTTTCATAAATATGCGGCTGGAGAAAATTTATGCTTTTTCAAGTTTTTAAAATAAACCATTGGT
>CAYYWR010000124.1:0-5498 GCA_964474145.1 uncultured Syntrophomonadaceae bacterium | reverse complement strand
AGATATAATAAAAGAACTGACGGAAGCTTACGGCCCTTCCGGCCGGGAAGAGCCGGTTAGAGATATCCTTAAGGGTATGGTAGAACCCTTTGCCGACGAAGTAGAAGTTGATAATATGGGCAACTTAATAGTCAGGAAAAAAGGCCCGGGTAAAAAAATAATGGTGGCGGCCCACATGGATGAGCTGGGCTTAATGGTTACTTATATAGATGATGAGGGATTTTTAAGGTTTTCTAATGTAGGGGGAATATCTCCCTATATTCTTATGGGGGAAAGGGTAGTCTTTCAAAATGGGTTGAAGGGTGTTGTAGGGTATGAAAAGCTGGACAGTATAAAGGAATTGAAGTTTTCTAAAATGTACATTGACATAGGTGCTTCTGATAGGAAGGAGGCAGAAGAAAAGGTAAGAATTGGCGATGTTGCTGTGTACAGCAGGTCTTTTTCCCATTCAGGAGAGAGGATAACAGCTAAAGCTCTGGACGATAGGGTGGGCTGTGCTGTCCTGGTTCAAACATTAAAGGAGCTGGAAAAACCTGACAACGATTTATTTTTTGTGTTTACTGTACAGGAGGAGGTTGGTGTAAGAGGGGCCCGAACCTCCGCCTATAAAATTAACCCGGATATGGGCCTGGCTGTTGATGTAACCCGCACCGGGGACACTCCGGAAGCAGAGACAATGGCTGTTTCTTTAGGTAAAGGGCCTACCGTAAAAGTAAAAGATACTCTGATTATTACCCACCCCAGGGTCAAGGAACTGATGATAGACAGGGCTGAAAAGAATAATATTTCATATCAGCTGGAGGTTTTGGAAAGGGGAGGAACCGATTCCGGGGCCATTCATCTCACCAGGGAAGGTGTTCCCTCGGGAGTTATGTCCATACCCTGTAGATATATTCACACCCCCTCAGAAATGGCAGATTATGGTGATGTGCGGGAGGGTGTAAAGCTGTTAAAAAGTATCCTTCATAAAAAAATAACTTTATGATATATTTATTCATTTTTTTCCTTGAAATTTTGGTTAAAGCAAATTATAATTTAAATAAGTGAAAAAGTAACATCATTTAAATTAGTATACACAAAAGCATAATTGGGTGGTAACTGCCTGGAGCCAAATTTTGGACCGGGACAGAAGGAGAGTGTTTCTTTGAGGTATATTTATGCCTTCTTGACTTGGTCAGGGAGGCATTTATTATTGTGCAGGAAATATTTAACTATGATTATTATCTTACTATATTATAGAAACATCAAACTAATGACAGATTGTTACCCTATTTATTTTATCAAGAATATTACTTTATAAAAAAGGATGATTAAATGGACAGTATAGCTATTGTTGGAGCAGGAAATGCAGGGATAACTATAGGAGCATGTTTAAAGGAGAAGGGTTATAATGTTGCCGGAGTAGTCAGCCGCACCCGGGAATCTGCCCACAGGGGAGCAGAAATAATAGGAACAAGGGCTTATACTGAAATGATTCCCCTTTTAAATCAGGCCAATGTTATTTTTATTACTACCCCCGACCGGGTAATTGCAGAAGTATGCAAAACAATGGCCCAATCCGGGGGCATTGGGGAAGGAGATCTGGTAATCCATACCAGTGGTTCCCACACCTCTGAAATATTAAGTCCAGCCGGGGATAAGGGGGCCTGCGTTTTATCTGTTCACCCCCTTCAGACCATACCCGGCCCTGAAGCAGGGATAAGGAATTTACCCGGGTCCTACTTTGCAGTAGAAGGAGATGAAAGGGGGCTGCCCTTTGTAAGGAAAATGGTGGCAGACTTACAGGGCTACCTGGTGGAAATCCCCACGGAAATGAAACCCCTGTATCATGCCTCCGCCTGTGTAGTATCCAACTATTTTGTAGCCATAGTCCGCCTGGGGTTGGCCATGATGGAGGATATAGGGGTGGACAGGGATAAGGCCCTGACAGCTTTGCTACCCCTTATCCAGGGAACAATGAAAAACATAGAGAAGGTAGGCGTGCCCCAGGGACTTACCGGTCCCATTGCCAGGGGTGACTATTCCACTATAGGGGACCACCTTAAAGTTATGGAAAAAAGGATGCCGGAAATAGCACCTCTTTATGGGGAACTGGGGAAATATACAGTCAAAGTAGCTTTAGAAAAAGGTACTATAAACCGGGAACAGTCTCAACAGCTAATAAATGTTTTGGAGGGAAAGGAAAATGATTAAAAGAATTACTACTTTCGATTTAAAGGAAAAGAAACAGAAGGGCGTAAAGAGTACCATGCTTACTGCTTATGATTATTCCCAGGCTAAAGTAGTAGATGAAGCAGGAGTAGACATGATTTTAGTAGGCGACTCCCTGGGCATGGTGGTGTTGGGTTACAAGGATACCCTGTCTGTAACCCTGGAGGAGATGATTCATCACGGTAAAGCTGTGGTAAGGGGATCCCAGAGGGCTATGGTAGTTATGGATATGCCCTTTATGACTTATCAGGTTAACCGGGATGAAGCCCTGAAAAATGCCGGAAGACTTATCCAGGAAACAGGGGCCCAGGCCGTCAAGCTGGAAGGTGGAAGAGAAATAACAGAAGCAGTTAAAGGTATTGTAGATGCTGGCATCCCTGTTATGGGGCATTTAGGCTTAACGCCTCAATCTGTAGGTCAGCTGGGGGGATATAAGGTCCAGGGTAAGGATAAAGAGGTGGCCAAAAGAATGGTTGAGGACGCCAGAGCTTTAGAAGAAGCAGGGGCCTTTGCTGTAGTTTTGGAGTGTGTTCCCTGGCAGCTGGCCGGTTATATAGCTTCTGCAGTTTCCATGCCGGTAATAGGAATTGGAGCAGGCAAGGATTGTGATGGGCAGGTCCTGGTATTTCACGATGTTTTGGGCTTATTTGATGAGTTCAGGCCGAAATTTGTTAAGCAGTACCAAAACATGAGGGAGAACATGATCCAGGGCATTAAGGATTATGCAAGGGAAGTAAAGGAGGGCCAGTTTCCCGGGGAAGAACATGTTTTTGACCTGGGTGAGGAAGATATAAAGGAATTACTGGAGTAAGGGGAGATTCTAGTGGAGCTTATCAGGTCTATTCCAGAGCTTAAAGAAAAAATCCGGCAGGTGAAAAAATCCGGTCAAACTATAGGTCTGGTTCCTACTATGGGCTATCTCCATCAGGGGCATCTTTCCCTGGTTAAAGGTGCCAGGGAAAGATGTGATTATGTGGTGGTGAGTATATATGTGAATCCCATTCAGTTTGGGGTGGGGGAAGACTTTGAAGAGTATCCCAGGGACTTAACCAGGGACACCCGCTTCTGTGAAGAGGAGAAGGTGGATTTAATTTTTTCTCCTTCAGACAGGGACATGTACCCCAAAGGGTATGCTACTTTTGTAGATGTGGAAAGATTGACCCTGGGCCTGTGCGGTGGAAGTCGGCCGGGACATTTCCGGGGGGTTACTACCGTGGTAACAAAACTATTCAACCTGGTGGAGCCTGACAGGGCATATTTTGGGCAGAAGGATGCCCAGCAGGCGCTGGCACTAAAAAAAATGTCAGAAGACCTGAATATGAACCTTGAACTGGTTATTATGCCTACAGTAAGGGAATCTGACGGCCTGGCCATGAGTTCCAGGAATAAGTATTTATCTGGGAAAGAAAGGAAGGCCGGGCTGGTCTTATTTAAAAGTTTAACCAGGGCCAAAGAGCTAATAGAAGAGGGCTCAAGGAATAGCCGGCAAGTAATATCTGCCATGGAAGAGCTTATTCACCAGGAACCCCTGGCTGAAAAGGAGTATGTGGAAATAGTAGATACAAAGGAAATGGAGAGATTGGAAGAGTTAAAGGGAGAAATTTTGATTGCCCTGGCTGTAAAAGTTGGAAAAACACGTCTTATAGACAATGTTATGCTGGAGGTGTAATGATGTTTCGTCACATGTTTAAGTCAAAAATTCACCGGGCTACAGTAACCGATGCAGATCTGAATTATAACGGCAGTATTACTATAGATAGGGATTTATTAGATGAAGCCGATATTTTGCCTTTCGAGCAGGTTCATGTGGTTAATATCAATAATGGTGCCAGGTTTGAAACTTATGTTATCGAGGGCAAAGCCGGATCCGGTGAAATTTGCATTAATGGTGCTGCGGCCCGCCTGGTTAATCCCGGGGACCTGGTTATTATTATTACTTATTCTGTGGTAGGGGAGGAACAGTTGAAAGATTTTCAGGTAAAAACTGTGCTGGTGGATGGGAAAAATAAAATTGTTAAAGTTAACAAGGAAAAAGTATAATCAAAGGAAGCAGGGGGACGATTTTGACGCTTCCTGAGCAAAGCCAAGGACCGAAGGGAAAGCAGAACTGCCCCCCTGTTTCCCTAAGGGACAGGAAATATTTGCCCCCTTTTTTTAAAAAAAATTATTTTTTAAAAAAATACTTGTCTAGTTAAATTATTATAGTTATAGTAGTATAAAATGCTTTATTATATTTATAACAGTATAGTTATGGGAGTCATTATAGCTATCATAGGAATCTAAACAAGGGGGTGTTGAATTGAAAACAGAAAAATATAATTTAGAAGAAAGACGGGAAATGGCCTGGAAAAGGGCCAGGGAGTTAAAGGATAATATTAGTGATTACATGGAATCCCGGGAGAAAATTGAAGCAGGTTTAGCAATGGAGAATATATTTAAAGATAATAAGGAAAGAATAAAAAAAGTACTTGGTGCTACAGAGGAAGACTGGCAGAGTTGGCACTGGCAAACTGAAAACCGGATATCCAGTGTAGAGAATTTAGAAAAAATTATAGACATAAGCGAAGAAGAAAAAAAAGCCATTAATATTATAGAAGCCAGATATCGCTGGGCTGTCTCCCCTTACTATTTAAGCTTAGTAGATGGTTATAACCTTGAGTGCCCTGTAAGGAAACAGTCCATACCCTCCCACTTAGAATATACAGACAATTCGGGTCAGGAGGACCCCATGGGGGAGGAATTTACCTCTCCTGCTTCCGCTATAACCAGGAGATACCCGGATCGTCTTATTATAAATGTAACCAACCAGTGTGCCATGTACTGCAGGCATTGCCAGAGAAGAAGAAATATCGGTGAGTTGGACATGCCCACTTCCAGAGAAAAGATCGAAGAGGCTTTAAAATATATCAAGGATAATCCAGAGATCAGGGATGTTCTGCTGACGGGTGGAGACGCCTTGATGCTCTCTAATCAGGTAATAGACTGGCTGTTAACCCGCCTTGACGGGATACCCCATGTGGAAATCAAGCGCCTGGGAACCCGAACACCGGTTACTCTGCCCATGCGGGTAGATGATGAACTCTGCAGAATACTGGAAAAGCACGCGCCTGTATATGTAAACACTCACTTCAATCACCCTAAAGAAGTAACTGACGCCTCCCGCCAGGCATGTTTTAAACTGGCTAAAGCAGGAGTCCCCCTGGGTAACCAGGCAGTTCTCTTGAGGGGTATTAATAATAACCCATATGTTATGAGAAAATTAAATCACGAACTTTTGAAAATACTGG
>CAYYWR010000123.1:0-5511 GCA_964474145.1 uncultured Syntrophomonadaceae bacterium | reverse complement strand
TTTCCTTTTTTCCCTTTTTCATTGATTAACCTGCTCACCTTTCCGTCAGCTAAAACCCGCTAAAACCCTTTTGGTTAAAGCCTTTATAGTTAAAGCTATTCTTTAATAGTATCTCCTGCTGTTACCTCTTTTTAACTTTTACCGGCTTAAAAGGATGGTTTCCCTGATGGCCCCCTCTTTATCCATATATACAATCCTTCTAATCATGGCATTACTTATCATTCTTCTGCATAACAAACAGGGCTCTCCCGATGCAAAGGAGCCATCCGAGTTTAAGCCTGCTATGTAAATTGTTGAACCTTTCATTTTATCAGGGTCGCAGTTTATTACGGCGTTTTGCTCACTATGCACGGCAGCACAGAGCTCATATCGCTCTCCTTTGGGTATGTTTAACTCTTCCCGTTTGCATTTTCCCACATCAATGCAGTTGGGTTCCCCCCGGGCTGAGCCGTTATAGCCGGTACTGATGATAACCCGGTTCCTCTCGATAACAGAGCCGTAAGCCCTCCTGATACACGTAGAGCGCCTGGATACAGCCAGGGCAATCCCTGTAAAATATTCATCCCAATCCGGCCTTTTCCTGGTCATGATTTCTCCCTCCTGGTTTTACTCCGGGTTAATTTCCAGATCATTCGCCATAAAAAAAGATGGCTTGCACCATTAGTATGTACCGTAAAGCCGGTCACCTGCGTCTCCCATGCCGGGAACTATGTAGGCTTTCTGGTTCAGGCCCTGGTCCAGGGCTGCTGCATAGATTGGTGTTTCGGGGTGTTCCATTTCCAGGGCTTTGACCCCTTCAGAGGAGGCTATCAGGCAGGCAACCTTTATGCCTTCTGCGCCATTTTTCTTTAAAAAGCTAACGGCACTGATGGCTGAACCTCCCGTAGCCAGCATGGGGTCTAACAGTATAGCACTTCTCCCATTCATATCTGGCGGCAGCATGGAGTAATATTCAACAGGTTTTTTGGTCTGGTGATCCCGGTATACTCCGTAGTGACCTACTTTGGCGGCAGGCATGATTTTCAGAGCTCCCTGCACCATCCCCAGGCCGGCCCGGAGGACAGGCACCAGCACCTGCTTTTTTTCCGAAATGATCCGGGACCTGGTTTTACCCACCGGAGTTTCGATATTTATTTCCTTTAGGGGAATATCCCTGGTCACTTCATAGATCAGCAGCATGGTCAGCTCCTCCACCAGCTCCCTGACCTTTTTACTCCCGGTCTCTTTATCCCTTAACAAGGTAAGCTTGTGAGATATCAGGGGATGATCAGCTATGGTCAAGTTTGTTGACATGGATAACAAATTCTCCCTTCTTCAGTATCAAGGGCAGGACAAACCATTTAAGTCCCCTTAAATCCTTTAAATCTGAGCGACCTGGTATAAAGCCAACTGCAGTATCACCTTAAGGCCAGGGAAGTTCAAGTTTCTGAACAGGACCCTTCCGGCAGCAGTTTCTGTTACAGGGTAGTCAGGTAATCCAGGGTATCCAGGGTATCCAGGGAAGCCGTTTCCGAGGCAGATTACCCTCAGCAGCTTAACAGCAGGGCCTAGCAGTAAAGATTAAATTCCTGGCAGAGCTGACTCACCTGTTCCTGAACCTCTTGTAAGGCATTTCGCTCCTGGCGTTTTTCCAGTGCCCGGTTAATAAGTTCCGCTATTTTTTTCATTTCCTCTTCCTGCATGCCCCGGGAGGTTATGGCCGGGGTTCCCAGGCGCAGCCCACTGGTTATCAGGGGGCTCTGGTTGTCATAGGGCACCGCATTTTTATTAACGGTTATCCCCACGCTGTCCAGGGTTTCTTCTGCTTCCTTACCGGTTATATTTTTATTCCTCAAGTCTACCAGCAGGAGGTGGTTATCTGTTCCCCCGGAAACCAGCTGGTAACCGTAACCGTTAAGGGCTTCTGCCAGAGTCACGGCATTTTTTATTACCTGCTGCTGATAGAGGATGAACTCGGGCTGCAGGGCTTCCTTGAAGGAAACGGCCTTGGCGGCGATCACGTGCATCAGGGGACCTCCCTGTAAGCCGGGGAAAACTGCCTTGTCGATGGCCTGGGCGTACTCCTTCAGGCACATCACCATTCCTCCCCTGGGCCCCCGCAGGGTCTTGTGGGTGGTGGTGGTCACAAAATGGGCATAGGGCGCAGGATTGGGGTGCAGCCCGGCAGCTATGAGCCCGGCAATATGGGCTATATCAACCATCAGGTAAGCTCCTACTTCCTCAGCTATTTCCCGGAAGGCATTAAAGTCTATCTTGCGGGGGTAAGCGCTGGCCCCGGCAATTATCAGCTGGGGACGACATTCTTTAGCAGTTTCCCTTATCAGGGAATAGTTTAATTGCCCCGTGTCCTTTTCCACCCCGTAGGAGCAGACTTTAAAGTATTTTCCCGAAATGTTTACGGGACTGCCATGGGTTAAATGCCCACCATGGGCCAGGTCCATTCCCAGAATTGTGTCCCCGGGTTTAAGAACGGCCAGAAAGACGGCCAGGTTGGCAGAAGCGCCGGAGTGGGGCTGGACATTGGCATGCTCAGCATCAAAGAGCTTTTTTGCCCGGTCCCGGGCCAGCCTTTCTACTATGTCCACGTGCTCACAGCCCCCGTAATATCTCTGGTCGGGGTAGCCTTCCGCATATTTATTGGTTAATACACAACCCTGTGCCTCCAGCACTGCCTTGCTGGCAAAGTTTTCTGAGGCAATGAGTTCTATAGTGTTTTGCTGCCGGTTATACTCCTTCTCAATAGCCTGGTAAATATCTACATCAATTAGCCGCAGCGTTGACATCTCTTCACTCCCTTTTTCTTAAAAGAAATTCTTGCCTGCTCCAAGCCCTTGCTTCGTCGGCCATTAGCTCAAACTCGCTGCAATGCTCCCTGGCTGGAAGGGCAGTGGGTCAGCGGTCTTTTTAGCAGTATTATTATTTGCAAATTTCTTTTTCCTTTATGGTAATTTTATCTATCCTGCCCTGGTGGCGGCCGCCTTGAAACCGGGCGCTCAAAAAGGCCTTTACTATTTCCTGGGCCAACCCGGGACCGGTAACCCTTTCTCCCAGGGTCAGTATGTTGGCGTCGTTGTGCTCTCTGGCCGCCCGGGCAGAAAAGCAGTCGCTGCACAGGGCTGCCCTGATTCCCGGCACCTTGTTGGCAGCAATGGAAACTCCGATGCCGGTGCCGCAAATAATTATCCCGGCCTGGTAATCTCCTCCAGATACTCCCTGGGCTACCTGGAAAGCAAAATCAGGGTAGTCCACCGGGTGGGTGCTGAAGGCCCCCAGATCCTGGTAGGAGTAATCCTGGTCCTGCAGAAATTCCTTTATCTTTTCCTTCAGGTTATAACCGCCGTGATCGCTGGCTATAGCTATTTTCATAATGTGTCAAACTCTCCTCATTTTATCTTTATAGTTCGCTTTTTCCCCTCTATTTCCTGCCGCTGACAGAAAAAACACTTAAGCTTCTTCCATAATTTTTTTGAGCACAGCGGGAAGAATGTTTTTGAAGTCTTCCAGGACCTTTTGGTATGCTTCCCTTGAAAGGCCAAAGGGGTCATCTATGTCAGTATTATCTATCCCCTCATTTCCCGGGGCGTATTCGGCGTATTCGGCGTATTCTTTCAGGGAGTAAACCTTGTGCTCTGCCCGGGGCAAAACAGCCAGGATGGTTTCCTTCTGCCTCTCCGTCATGGTCAGGATGATATGGGCTTCCCTGACCATCCCGGGCGTTAAAAGGCGGGCTTCGTGGCTGTCAATCTTTATGCCCTCCTTTTCCTGGAGCACCTCCCTGGCCGGCAGGGAAGCCCCTTCTCCGGGTAAGGCCGCCAATCCGGCGGAAATGATCTCCAGCTGTCCGCTGCCAGGCCCGTTACTTAGCATTTTTTTGGCCAGGGCCTCAGCCATTATGCTGCGGCAGGTATTACCCGTGCAGACGAATAAAATTTTCTTGTCCATATAAGACCCCCTTTACAATATTATAGCTGTAATCAATCAGCTGGTCTTGCTGTTGTTGATTTTGTCAGCCCTGTCCTTCGACAATTTCCCGGGAAATATACCATTTTCTGTGGCTATATTACAGCGAAAAATTGTATATACTCAGCCCTGCCTTCTGCCCCCTGCCCTTCCAGCTTGTGACAACTCCTGGCTGGTAAAGACAGCGACTCAACT
The DNA here is from genome assembly GCA_964474145.1 of uncultured Syntrophomonadaceae bacterium. GTDB lineage: Bacteria > Bacillota > Dethiobacteria > SKNC01 > SKNC01 > PWHX01. The sequence continues at coordinate 1,356 of CAYYWR010000123.1, read as the reverse complement.
GTGGGCTTTCCCGCAGGCTTCCCTGGACCCTGGCCATCAATGGCTCTGTTCCCGGCATTCTAATTAATTTTTCAGCCTGCGTAATGTTTCAGCCTGCCCTGATAGTTTTGCCCGAGGCCGCCTTCCGAAGCCTGTTCATTAAGGCTCTTCCCAAGCCCTTTTCTTCCAGGCTTTCCGCCAGGATCAGGTCCACCCCTGAAGCGTCCAGGCGCCGCAGGGAATTAAAAAAGCTGGCGGCTATTTCCTGGGGGGCTTGCCTGGAGCCCATTATTTCCACAGCCTCTGCCTGGAGATTTGCGGCGTTTTCTGCCGTTACCAGAACTCCCACTTTTTTTCCCTGCAAACGATTTTCCTGGCAGAGGTTTATGATTTTTTCCCGAACCCGGGAAGGCTCCCCCTCCACCAGGTACATGGGAACCTCCGGGGCATAATGCTGGTATTTGAGGCCCGGGGAAGGGGGATGCTGCTCCTGGCCCCCAAGGGCTTCTTCCCCCTTGCCTGGAGCAGTGCAGACCTGAATCTCCATCCCCTCCAGGACTTCCTGCAGGTCCTCCAGGGTGACTCCCCCGGGCCTTAAAAGCCGGGGCTTTTCCCGGGTTAAGTCCAGGACGGTGGATTCCAGGCCTACTACACAGGGACCGCCGTCTATCAGGGCGTCTATCTTCCCCTGCAGGTCCTCCAGGACGTGCAGGGCCGTGGTGGGGCTGGGCCTGCCCGACAAGTTGGCGCTGGGAGCAGCGATGGGCAGGCCCGCCTCCTCTATCAAGGCCAGGGCGGCAGGGTGCAGGGGCATCCTGACGGCTACCGTATCCAGACCTGCGGTAACCTCCGGAGGGACTACTGATTTCTTTTTTAGAACCATGGTCAGGGGTCCGGGCCAAAACCTGCGGGCCAACTCCCAGGCTGTGCGGGGAATGTGCTCCACCAGTTCCTCCAGGTCCCCCTCCCGGGCTATATGCACAATCAAGGGGTTGTCGGGAGGCCTGCCCTTGGCCTGAAATATTTTCTTTACGGCCTCCGGGGAAAAGGTGTTGGCCCCCAGGCCGTAAACTGTTTCCGTTGGGAAGGCTACCAGCCCACCCCTGCGGATTATTTCTCCCGCACAGGCTATGCCCTCTCCAGCTTCTTCTATTTTTTTTGCGTCGATCAGCCAAGTTTGTGATATGGTGGTTCATCCTTTCAGCGGCGGGAAGCATTATCTCGGGAACTGAGATTTGGAGGCGGGGAAGCATTATCTCGGAAACTGAGATTTGCAGGAAATTTAGGTTGGGTGCTCGGCTTTTCGGCCGCTCCTTAAATTCGCTTCGCTCATGCGTCGCTTACCCCTCAAAGCCTGCGCTCCCTTTTATTTGGCAA
>CAYYWR010000122.1:0-5539 GCA_964474145.1 uncultured Syntrophomonadaceae bacterium | reverse complement strand
ACACCAGAATATTGGCCAGAAGAGCCATCAGGGAAATCTCAAAAAAATAGTAAGCAGTCAGGGGCATTATCCCCAACTGCGCTGCCAGGGTTACCGCAACAATTGTTTTTAAGGGAGCGGGCAGCAGGGACATTCTCTCCTCCAGGAAAGAGGTAAGGACCAGTATAGAGAGCACGGCCACAAAAGACATCTGAAAGCTGATTGTAAAGAGCCACAGAGGTCTGACCAAAAGTATTGCCAGCGCCGCCAGGGCTAAAGCTGTCAGGGAGTCTTTATCCCTTTTCATCAGAAAGGCTCCCCCTCCCAAAAATAACATCAGGGCAGCCCTCAGGGCAGAAGGCTTAAAACCAATAACTGCCAGGTAATTAATAACTAAAAAAGCAACTAAAAGCCAGGAAAGCTCCTGCTTAATTTTTAAAAGCTTGAACAGCTGCAGCAATAATAAAGCAATTAACCCTATGTGAAGTCCAGAAACAGCTAGAAAATGGGCCATGCCCGACCTTCTGAAGCTTTCCTCCAGCCCGGGTGACAGCTCCTCCCGGGCTCCCAGTATAATGCCTGCTAATAGTGAGCCCTCCTCCCCGGGGAGATTATCGCCAATAATGTCCAGCATCCCTTTCCTGAGGTTTATACTGCGGGATATAAACCAGCTGCCCTGGTCAGACCCCAAAACCTCCACCTGCTGAAAGTCCCTCACCTGCATGGTGGCAGTAATACCCCGGGTTAAAAGGTGGAATCTGTAATCAAAACCACCGGGATTCCTCTGTCCAGAGGGAACTTTCAGCTCCCCTTTTAAACTGACCCGATCCCCATAGTCCAGTTCCCCTTCCTGATAAAGGGTTACTCTCACCTTACCTGAGACCTTTTCCTGAAGGGAAGAATCCCTGACATCCAGGACCTTAAGGTCAAAAATGGTGCGGTTTTTATCAACAAGGGGCTCTTCCCAGACGATACCCTCCAGAGTAACCCGGGAACCTGCAAAACTTCTAATATCACCAGGGGGCAAATAAACAGCCCGCTGGAAATTGAATAACCCCAGGAAAAAAAAGAATACCAGAGCTCCTGTATAAAAATATTCAGGAAAGCGCCGGTATAATATTAAGGTTAGCAGAAGTATTAAACCTGTTACTATAAGTATTAAGTACAGGCTAAAATATTCCTGAAATACATAAAAAAATAATTTGCCGCAAGCTGTGCCCATAACCAAAGAGATGATTAAGAAAAGAAGGGGACGTTTTGAAAGCTCTTCATTTAAGTTTCTCCACATGATATTTTACCCTGCCCATCCCTGATAATCCGAATAACCTTCCCGCCATTGCGCCATTGTGACGTTCCCGCCATTGTATTATTTTATATAATTCTTTATAAAGATAATATTTCCTTTCTGGGCTAAATTTTTAAGTATGTTATATTTTTTTTATTAAATCAAAAATACCTTGGCCCTTTAAGCAGGACTTTGGTAAAAAAAAGTAGAATTGAAAAATAGAATTGATTTGTAAACTTGTATTATTATAAAATTAGACCTATCAAGAAATAAGAGTTAAAAAAGTTGTTAATAAAAGTTAAGAACGCTTTTTAAAAATATATAATAAGGACTGATTAATTTGAAAATTCTTATTACTGACGACTCTAAAGATAGTTTACGTCTCCAGGAAAAGATTTTAAACCAGGCAGGTTTTACTGACGTTATTTGTGTAAGGTCTGCTGAGAAAGCCTTTGATCTCCTGAACCTGGATAATCCCGATAAAGGGTCGGATATAGACCTGATCTTAATGGATGTAGTTATGCCACAAGTGGACGGAATAGAAGCCTGCCGGCAGATAAAATCCAGGGAACACCTTCAGGATATACCCCTTATTATGATGACGGCTATGGCCGATAAAGAGATCCTGGAGAATGCCTTTAACGCCGGTGCCATGGATTACATAACCAAAATGACAGACAGAGTAGTTTTCCTGGCCAGGGTGCGGTCGGCCCTATCCCTGAAAAAAGAGCGGGACAAACGTAAAGCCAGGGAAAAAGAACTCATAGCAGCCACCCGTCTCCTGGAAAAGGCCAACGAAAAGCTACATGCACAGACCTTTTTGGACGGCCTTACCGGTGTAGCCAACCGCAGGCGTTTTGATGAATATTTAAATGTAGAATGGAAACGCAGCAGGCGTAATTCCACCCCCTTTTCCTTAATCATGATCGATATAGACCAGTTTAAGCCCTATAACGACAATTACGGTCACCTGGCAGGAGATGACTGTTTGAAAGAGGTAGCCAGCATCTTACAAAAATCTTTAGAAAGACCTGCTGACCTGCTGGCCCGCTATGGAGGTGAAGAATTTGCTGCTTTGCTGCCGGAAACAGATGCAGAGGGTGCCCGGAAACTGGCAGAAAATATACGCAGCAGTGTAGAAGAAGCTAATCTTCCCCACGAGTATTCTACTGTACATGATCGGGTAACCATTAGCCTGGGAGTATCTACCGCAACACCCGGCAAGATAAATTCCAGCAAGAACCTTATAAGAAGTGCTGACAAAGCCCTTTACCATGCCAAGCAGAATGGACGCAACCAGGTATCCACAGCAACCCCCCCTGCGGATTAAGAGCTTTAAGCAGCAGAAATATATAATCTTAAGGGTAAGGATTTTAAAGTTTGTGAATTGAGGTTTTTAAAGGTTTGTAAATTAAGGTTTTTACTTGTGAGTTAAGGCTTTTAAAAGAAGGAGGTTTGCCGTTTTGGAAAATGATAAAGGGAAATTTATAGTGAAAATAGATCCCGACCTGGAAGAGCTGATTCCGGGTTTTTTTGAAAACAGGCACAGTGACATAGAAGAACTTTTGGATGCACTACAGCAAAACAAATATGATGAAATAAAAATCCTGGGGCACACCATGAAGGGTGCCGGTGGAGGATACGGTTTTGATGAAATCAGTGAGATAGGTAAAGAAATAGAAGAAGCAGCACTGGAAAAAAATGAAGAGGCTATCAGAGACCTGATAAAGCGTCTCCAGAATTACCTGGAAAAAGTTCAGGTGGTCCTGGAGTAGCCAATTCCCCACAGCTAGTTATATTCACAACCTGATTATATTTTTAAGGGCAGGTAAAGAGAATATGGAAAGAATAAGTGAATTTATTAAAAAAACAGTGGAAAAAGCAGGACTTCCCCTTTTTATAATGGATTCCAGTACTGGCAAACTAGTCTACGCCAGTAGCTCCCTGGAGAATCTTTTGGGCTGTACCCGGGAGGGGATTGACCAGCTTGAAGGCCTGGAAACCCTTTTACAAAAGGGGGATGTTGCCGCCGAAATAAAGAAAGCCCTGGAAGAGGACCAGGAATGGAAGGGGGAAGTGGAGCTGGCCTCCCCCGGGGGACAGGGTCAATGGGTAAACCTGTACCTGAACACCATGGAAGATCCTGTGGAAAAAACAGCCTACCTTTCGGGAATCTGCCAGGACATTTCTCAGAAGAAAAAGCTGGAAGGAAAACTGGAAAAGATAAAGGGCGAACAGGAGTCGACCAGCCGCATTACCCAGATAGGCAACTGGAAATGGTTAATAGCAGAAAAGAAAGTTTACTGGTCCAGGGAAATATTTCGCTTTTTCGGATATGCCCCTGGCGAGAAAAAACCTACCCTGGATTTATTCTCCAGCCATATCCACCCCGAAGACAAAGAAATGGTACAGCAGGCCATCAACCAGGCACTGGAAGGAAAGCCCTACGAAATTGAACACCGTTTTATTTCTACAGACGGGAAAGAGGGATGGCTCTACAACCGGGGTGAAGTTGTAAAGAAAAAGGGTAAACCCGCCGTCCTTTACGGTACTGCCCAAATCATTACCCGGCGGAAACAGGCGGAAATGAGTCTTCAGCAAATTATAAATGAGCAGAAGGTGTTGTTAAGCCAGCAAAAAAAACTACAGGAAAAAGTCAGGGAAAGGGACACTGTAATGGAGGCTGTTTTTAATGCAGCCCAAAACATAGCCTTTATCATCACCGATGATCACCCCAAACATCCCCATATTCTAGAGTTTAGCCCTGGCGCTGAACAAATTTTTGGGTACACAAAGGAAGAATTAATAGGTAAGAAAGTGGAAATCCTCCACTCTCCCCAGGACATAAGTTATTTTCCCCAGGCTATAGAAAAATTGCGCAATCGCGAAATAGGCTTTTCAGGGGAAACCGCCTTAATTCGCAAGTCCGGAGAAAAGTTTACCGCCCTTTTCACCACCTATCCCCTTCTGGATGAACACGGCAGAATGTGGGCAACCCTGGGGGTCACTGTTGATATTACAGAGCAAAAAAAGACGGAGGAAGAGCTCAGACAAAAAGAGGAACAGCTGCAGGGCATACTGGAATCCCAGCTGGACCTGATAGTAAGGGTAGATAACCGTGGGCGCTTCAGCTACGTAAACGAAGCCTACTGTAAGGCTTTTGGCAAAAAGAAGGAAGAGCTAATCGGGCAGTCCTTTACCCCCCTGGTGCATCCCGAAGACATAGATGATACCATGAAGGCTATGGAAAACCTTTACGTGCCCCCTTACCGGGCTTACATGGAACAAAGGGCCATGACTGTAGAGGGCTGGCGCTGGATAGCCTGGGAAGATTATGCCATCCGGAATGAGCAGGGAGAAGTAGTAGAAATTCAGGGCGTAGGCCGGGACATTACCCGGCGCAAGGAGGCTGAAGAAGACCTGGCCAGGCATGCCACAGAAATGGAGCTTAAAAACCTTGAATTGGAAAATGCCCGGAACTCTGCCCAGGAGGCTTCCCAGGCCAAGTCAGAATTCCTGGCTTCCATGAGCCACGAAATTCGCACACCCATGAATTCCATTCTGGGTATGGCAGACCTGCTGGCTGAAACTCCTCTATCGGAGAATCAGAAAAAATACGTGCAAACCTTCCGCAGCGCTGGAGAAAACCTTTTAAAACTAATTAACGATATCCTGGACATTTCCAAAATAGAAGCCGGATACCTGGAACTGGTAAATAGTAATTTTAACCTGGTAAACCTGGTAGAAAAAACCACCGGACTGATGTCCCTGCGGGCTGAAAAAAAAGGCCTGGAAATATCCTGCTACATTCATCCGGAGGTAAATCAGCACCTTTACGGAGATTCAGACCGCCTCCGCCAGGTACTGGTTAACCTGCTGGGTAATGCTATCAAGTTTACCCAAGAAGGTGAAGTGCTCCTGGAGATTAAGGAGCTATACCCGGAAAAGACTACCGGCATTGACGGAAAGAAAGATACTGTTACACTCCTTTTTTCAGTTAAAGATACCGGTATCGGCATTTCCCAGGATAAACAGGAAGCCATTTTCGAAGGTTTTACCCAGGCTGATTCCTCCACAACCCGTATCTACGGAGGTACCGGCCTGGGGCTTACCATCTCCCGGCGCCTGGTTAACCTCATGGGCGGGGAGCTGAAGGTGGAAAGCACTCTGGGCCAGGGAAGCAACTTTTATTTTACCATACCCTTCAAAGCAGCCCGGGGAAATAACGCTGCTAATACTGAAGAATCTTCTCAACAGGAAAAAAAATCGTTACAG